>JADHRO010000085.1 GCA_016777395.1 Chitinophagales bacterium
CCCCTAGAATTTATGCGAAAAAATAAGACTCGAATTTCGATACGGTTTGATTAATACTTATCTGGCTATCCGAATTAGCAACTGCAATTATAAACTGGCAGGTTAAAGATATTTGCTCTTTGGCGGGTATTTCTTGTATAAGTTTGCCGTAAATATGCTTCCCTATTTTCTTAGGATTATCACATATCCATTTAAATGGAATACCCTCTTGAACTAATCTTTGAGCGAGGAACTTACCTTTTTTACCTGCCCCCCAAAGGACTAAATCGAAGGAGGTCTTATAGTCTAGTAATAGGAAGTAATGCAGCTTCAAGTCTAGGAAATTATTATTGGCATAGTTGCTATCATTGCGCGATGCTCTTCGATCATGATCCCTCCATAAATGGCAAAGTTCATTCACCCCTGCAACCTTCAAATTACCTTGAAACATTCGAAAAGCCAAATCATAATCCTCCGGATATCTTGATGTTTTAAAACCGCCTATTCGATCAAAGTCCTCCTTACTTGTCATCCAACTCGGAGAAGGAATCACACATTCCTTATATCTATCTTGAAAATTAGCAGCTCTCTTAGTCAAGTCATTCAACCAAACTTCATACTTCTGATATCCGTCACCTAAGTCACCTTCTTTGAAATATTTAACTAATCCAGTTGCCACATGATTACTACCTGCATTTTGAAGTGCCCTAAGCAGCAGTTCAAGCTTTTTTGAAGGCATTAGGTCGTCAGCATCCATTCGTGTGACAAACTCGCCATTAATTTGCTCATATCCTGTATTTAAGGCTTCAATAATCCCTTCACCCTCATTTTCTAAAATCTTGACCTGATTAAAACGAGATTTGTTTTCTAACAAAATCTCCATCGATTTATCACTTGAATGGTCGTTGATGACAATTAACTCGAAATTTGAATAGCTTTGGTTGAAAATAGAATCTAAACAGTCCTGCAGATACGGATCTGCATTTCGGACAGGCATAATTATACTAACTAAGGGATTCAGCATTATCCTGTAAATTTACTTAGAAGTATCCGAAGTAGGCTAAAGCATTTATTTTTTGCCTGCTGCAAACTCCTTCTTTCTCTTCGTCCTGGAGAAAAGAGAAATATTTTTGTCAAACAAGAATTTAAAAATAACTCCAGTCCAAGAATCGTAGGAATGCAAATTATCGTAAAACTCCGGCGCCATTTTCTTCAACGCTGGCAATTTATTGCCAGGTACCGTTGGAAAATCATGATGCTCATTGTGATAGCCCACATTAAAAGTTAATAAATTTAATGGACCGTAATAAGAATAAGTTTCTTGGCCTTCTTTAAAGACATAATGTTCTGAGATAAAATGTCCAGAAGTCGGATGAAGTCCACCTGCAAAAACTAAGGATAATGCAAAATATGCCAATCCCCACCATCCAGCTAAAGGCAAAATAATAGCCATAGCTGTTAGTTGAAAAATAAAATTAAGAACGAACCATTTATTCACTTTTAAGGCCTTAACAAACATAGGACGCACCGCATAAAAAATAATTTGATGTACAAACCAAATAATCTTTCCAAATAAGCTGTCAAAGAATTTCGCTTCACTTTCCAATGGAATATCAGCATCAACTCCATCTACACCTTGATCCCAATGGTGCATTGCATGATACTCCTTAAAGGACATTGCATAAGGAAGTAGAATTGGAATATTTGCTAAAAACGATAAGCAATTATTTGCTGCTGTTTTCTTAAAGGCAAGATCATGTGTAATTTCATGGATAGCCAAAAACAAGGCATGCGAAAGCGTCGCACCAACAAAATAAGCTAATAAAATAAAATAAATCCAACCGTAGGGCAAATCCACCACTTTAGAAATATTCAGCGCAACTGCAACTTGCAGAATTACCATAATCAAGGTTGACCATGGTAAAAAGGGATTTTTACCAAAGAGACTTTTAACCTCTGGATGCTTTTTTAATATCTCTTTTCTGCGGTCTAAATGAGGTTCTCGTTCCTCAACCCAATAAAAATCTTTTTGCTTTGTCATATCTTTTCTTTTAAATAAATCTCCCGTCTTTCATGGTTAGTTTTCGATCAGCCATATCAGCAAGTGACTCGTTGTGTGTTACAATAATAAATGTTTGCCCATAGCTATCTCTTAATTTAAAAAACAACTCATGCAAGTCCTCCGAATTTTTGGTATCCAAATTTCCAGAGGGTTCGTCTGCCATAATGATAGAAGGCTCATTCATAAGCGCCCTTGCCACAGCAACCCGCTGTTGTTCACCACCTGATAATTGAGCAGGTTTATGATTGATTCTATCCTTCAGTCCCAAGAAGTCCAATAACTCTAAAGCCCTAAATTCAGCATTTTGTTTAGATTTATCAGATAAAAAAGCAGGAATGCATACATTTTCTAAAGCGGTAAACTCAGGAAGTAAATGGTGAAACTGAAAAATAAATCCTATTTCTTCATTCCTAAACTTGGCCAATTGCTTTTCATTTAGTGAAAAAACATCCTTATCTCCAATAAAATATGATCCAGAATCTGCACTATCTAAAGTACCTAAGATATGGAGCAAAGTACTCTTACCTGCGCCGGAACTGCCAACAATAGCAATAACTTCACCCTTGGAAACCTCAATGGTGACTTCTTTCAATACAGCTAATTCACCATAACTTTTTTTAAGCCCAGTTGCTTTTAACATTATACAAAAGTAATTACATCTGCTTAATGTTTAATTGATTTGTGCATATACTTTTGATAAATAGTCTGATTTTAATTGTTTATCATGCATGAAGCATGTAAATTTGGGCAAATTTTAAAACGATATATTCTTATGAATTTACACGAATATCAAGCGAAAGAATTAATGAAAAAATTTGGCGCCAAAATACAAGAAGGTATTATGGTAGAAAGCCCTGAAGATGCTGTCGACGCTGCTAAAAAACTAACTGAGGAGACAGGAACTTCTTGGCATGTAATTAAAGCACAAGTGCATGCAGGAGGAAGAGGGAAAGCTGGTGGGGTAAAATTAGCTAAGAACTTAGCCGATGTAAATGCAATAGCTAGTGATATTCTAGGAATGACCATAACCAACAGACAAACTGGCCCCAATGGCAAACTTGTGCGCAAAGTGCTAATAGCGCAGGATGTATACTATCCAGGAGAAAGTGAAACAAAAGAATTTTACGTCTCTATACTCCTCGATAGAAATACGGGTAAGAATGTATTTATATACTCCACAGAGGGAGGCATGGATATTGAAGAGGTGGCAGAAAGCACACCACATCTTGTGCATAAAGAATTTATTGATCCACAACAAGGATTACAAGGATACCAGCTAAGAAAGATGGCATTTAACCTGGGTCTCTCAGGGACTGCATTTAAGGATATGACAAAATTCCTTAACGCGGTCTATAAAACTTATCTTCAAAGCGATTGCAGTATGGTAGAAATCAATCCCTGCTTGAAAACTTCAGATAATCAAATTATAGCCGTAGACGGAAAAATTTCCTTAGATGAAAATGCCTTGTTTCGTCATAAAGATTTAGCAGGAATGCGCGATGTAATGGAGGAAGATCCAACAGAAGTTGAAGCAGCTGAAGCAGGTCTAAATTATGTGCAACTTGACGGGAATGTTGGCTGTATGGTTAATGGCGCTGGTTTAGCTATGGCCACAATGGATATGATTAAACTTAGTGGTGGTGAGCCAGCCAACTTTCTAGATGTAGGAGGGACTGCCGATGCCGAAAGAGTAGAAAAAGCATTTAGAATCATTCTAAAAGATAAAAAAGTAAAAGCAATTTTGGTCAATATTTTTGGTGGAATTGTACGTTGCGACCGTGTCGCGCAAGGTATTGTAGATGCCTATAAATCCATCGGAGATATTCCTGTGCCATTGATTGTTCGATTGCAAGGGACTAACGCTAAAGAGGGAAAGCAACTCATCGATGATAGTGGCTTAAAAGTTACTCCAGTAATACTTTTAAAGGAAGCTGCAGAAGCTGTTGCTGAGGTTTTGGCATAAAAAAATATTTTTTGATCGTAAGAAGGGGCGCATAATTGCACCCCTTTTTGTTTACTTTAATGGTTATATTTACAGATACTAAATTTAGACCAATGATGAAAAAATTATTAGCGCTTATTTTTTGCGGAACTTTTGCCTTGACAAATAATCAAATAAATGCACAATCTATTAGCCAAATCAATATACCAGCAGGACCCGTTCTTAGTTGTTCTGGTGCCACGATTACGGTCAATGCTACTCAGTTGTGCATTAATTATTCTTATCAAGCTCCTACTCAATCAATAATTGGAAACACCTTGCAGTTAAATTTGAATTGGGCTTCTGCTGGGCCTATCTGTTTGGGTGCGCTGGCCTTTATTCAAGAACCATTCACCTTCACCTCTCTTCCGCCTGGTGTTAATATCGTGGAAGTAAGAACTTATCTAGATGGTGTACAGCAGAACTTCTCGAGTACAACCATGAACGTCGCTTCGTGCTGTCCTGCAACACCCTCATTTACTCAAAACCTAACAGCTGCTTGTGTCTCAAATCAAGATACTTTCAATTTCACTAATACAAGTACAGGAAGTATTGGTCAGAATTGGTTTGTAAATGACATAATACAATCCACTGGCACTGATTTTAGTTACTACCAAGATATCCCAGGTGTTTATATGATTAAGCTTGTCGTAACCGATGGTTCGTGCTCAGATTCTAGTGAATTGATGGTAAACGTTTTTGCAAATCCAACCCCTAACTTAGGTTTAGATATTGAGTCCTGTGTTAACGAAAGTGAAGTGTTATCCGTAGCAGCAGGATATGCTGACTATGACTGGAGCTTCTTTGCTAACAATTCCCCTTCAATAATTGTCTCATCGAGCAACACCTATTATGTTGAGGTAAGCGATGTGAGCGGATGTAAAGGATCTGATACAATTAATGTCAACTTCAATCCTCTGCCAATTGTGGATCTTGGAAATGATACGACACTATGTGTGGGACAAAGTCTTAATCTTAATGCAGGAGATTACTCCATTTTCGATTGGAGCACTGGAGAGTCTAGTCAAATAGTTAATGTTAATGTTGCCGATACATTTTCGGTAACAGTAGAAGACATTAATGGATGTGAAGATAACGACGATATTGTGGTAGTTGCTGCAGCAAATCCTATTCTTGATCTAGGTCCCGACCGTGTTTCTATTTGTGATGGAGATAGCGTGAGTTTTGATGCAGGAATTCATTCAAGCTACAATTGGAGTTCAAATGAGTCTTCGCAATCTATCACCGCGTTTACAGAAGGTCTATATTCAGTTGTTGTCACGAATAGTGCTAACTGTGAAGCAACAGATGATGTAATCCTGGAAGTCAACGACTTACCTTTCATAGATTGGCCAGAAGCTGTCTCCCTTTGCACAGATACTTCTATTACCTTAGATGCTGGTGTATTTGCCTCTTATTTTTGGTCAGATAATTCTACTGAGCAAACACTTACATTAGACGCAAGTACCTTAAATATTGGAGACAATACCATTACTTTATCAGTCGTAGACTCTAACTCTTGTTCTACCATAGCATCCCTGCTACTTACTTTGCTTGATTGCGATACAATTCAGTCGGGGATTAAGGATAATACTCTTGATCCAAATCTAATTTATTTTCCAAATCCATGTAATGATTTGCTGAACATAAAGTTTAGCTCGCTTAAGCAGGACATTCAACTATCTATTTTTGATTTAAACGGCAGGGGCCAGCTTGAAAAACACTATGAAAATACTTTATTTATCCAAGCAAGTATAAACAATTTAAGTCCAGGAATTTATATGGTTCAGTTAACTTCAGCGAACAAGCAGGCTTATTTAAAACTTGTGAAAAAATAAAACACTTGTAGTCTAGTAAAAGGGGGAGCTTCTTGTCTCCCCTTTTTTATATTAAGCTAAGAAGAAAACCTAAAACAGCCCCACCTAGAACAGTTATAATCGCATTTGATTTTTTATAGGCGAAGGTGTAAGCAAAACTCAATACGGCGATCAACATAGTTTGCCAGTTTACTACACTTTCCTTTCCCATAACAAGAAGAACTGCTAACATAATAGCAACAGCGGACATATTCACGCTATCTAAAAAGTGACTTAACAAACGAGATTGCCTCATCTTACTTACCAAAGGGTTCAGAAGCCAAACAAATAAAAATGAAGGAAGAAAAATACCGACAGTTGCGCTTACTGCTCCTCCCAAACCACCGAGCTGGTATCCAATAAACGTAGCCGTTGACAAGACTGGTCCTGGAGTAAACTGACCGACTGCAATTGCATCGATTAACTCGCCTCTAGTAAGCAGTCCTGTGCTTACAAGTTCAGCATCCAAATAGGCAAACAGCACATATCCACTCCCGTATAGAATAGCTCCTACCTTTATAAAACTTAAAAAGACCTTCCAATTCTCTAGATTAAGAGAAGCCGCGTTAAGGCTTATAAAAGGAAACATCCACATTGCCCTTTCTTGACCATGTCTTTCTTGAAAATAAAAAAATAAAGCGCCCACAACTCCCGCACATAGAAGCGCAAGTATTTCATTGGCACCCAGCAAACTCGCAATCAGTACCCCTAATCCCAAAATCCCTAGTTGCCAATTCTTCCATGCTTTCTTACCTAGTTTGAGCACAGCTCCTGCGATAATAGCTAATACAGCAGGCTTAATACCCATAATAAACGGCTCAACTTGTGGCAATTGACCATATTCAACATATAAATAAGCAAAGACACAGGTTATAGAGACCGCCGGTAAAATAAAGCTAATACCCGCAGCAAATAGGCCTAAAACTCCTGCCCTTTCATAACCGCAATGCATAGTCATTTCTGTAGAATTTGGACCTGGGATTAAATTTGTAGCACCCATTAAATCTAAAAAATGTTCGCGACTTAACCACTTGCGTTTTTGGACAATCTCCTTGTCCATCATAGCCACATGTGCAGCAGGACCACCAAAGGCAATAAGCCCCAACTTAAAGAATACTTGAATAACTTCTATGAAGGGTTTTGAATTCATCGTTAAAGATTTTAATAGTTAAAATTAACGTACACTTTTAGGCAACCAAAGTTTTGCATTTATAATCTCTAAATGACTAGAAACATTATTTGTAAATAGTTGTCCCGTGCCAAGCCCCTGATACATTTTTGTATGCTTACTTGCCGTATATTGTGCTATTGCTTCCAGACCAATATTACTTTCTAAGGCTGAAGTAATCCACCAAGCGATATCCAACTGCTCGGCTAAATTAATCCATTCATCACACGACTTAAATCCACCAAGTAAAGCCGGCTTTAGTATGATATAAGCCGGACGTATTTGATGCAACAATCGACGTTTATCTTCAATATGGTTTAGACCAATCAACTCCTCATCCAAGGCAATATCCAACGGAGAGTATTTGCATAAATTTGCCATTTGGGCAAACTGTCCAGCGCGAATCGGTTGCTCAATAGAATGTATATCTAAGCTTGATAATCGTTCAAGTTTATTCATAGCTTCAGCTGGTGAGAATGCCCCATTAGCATCTACTCGAAGCTCCAACTGGTCGCTAGTATATTTTTGTCTTAAACTTTCTAATAAACCGATCTCCTTATTGAAATCTAAAGCTCCAATTTTCAACTTCAGGCATCGAAATCCCTTTGCTAGTTTAGCGGCTATCTGATTGTGCATAAAACCTTCATCACCCATCCATATTAATCCATTAATTGGTATTCCAAACTCTCCTGCTGTAAAGCTATTTTCAAAACAGAAAGAGGATTGATTTTGCAATTTAAGAAAGACCTGATCTAGACCGAATACAATACTAGGATATGCCTTCAATTCCTCATGATAATTTGCTGCGAAATCGTCTATTCGATTACAGACATCTTGTAAGGTATCCTCATAATCAACACTATCGTCAAAGCTCAGACCACGAAACAATGCAGCCTCCCCTGTGGCAGAACGCAAACCATCAGTAACCGTAATAAAGTATGTTGATTTTGTTCGCAAAACTCCTCTAGAAGTGCCACTAGGAAGCTTAAATTCTAAGAGATATTTTTCAAAGTGAGCCTTCACTTTATCCAATTAAAACACTGAGTAAAAATAAAATAGACAAGCCAAATGTTCCTAAAGCTGTTTTCTTCAAGAATGGGTCAAATTCTGCAGGTTTGTTGATTTTGATCATGGATTTAATCATTTGGGCAAATAAGGGCATCAAGAGTAAAAAAAGATATTGCTGAAGAAGGAATTTTTCAAACAAGGCAAATGCAATCAAACTGAAGAAAGCGAATACAACTAACAAGTATTGGTATTGCTTAGCACCTTGAAGACCTATGCGCACCGCAAAAGTTCGTTTACCTGTCCTGGCATCATTCTCGATATCACGCATATTGTTGAAGTTGAGAACGGCTACTGATAACAAACCAGCGCTT
>JADHRO010000086.1 GCA_016777395.1 Chitinophagales bacterium
TCAAAACCTGATGTCAAATTAATTTGCCATTTAGGAGTCAGGTTAATATGTCCACCAAAAGTCAATACATTAGCAGTGATTAAGGTACTGTCAATATTACCTGACACCCCTTTGGTAATATTCATGCGATACCCTACAGACAAGGACCACGGGACATTAAAGTCATAAAAGAGTGCAGGGTTGTTTGCAATATAAGCACGTTCTTCAATCGTTCCATAACTAGGATTAGATTGGGCCTCATTGGTCGACTTACCAGAAAAATTCATCTGAAGAGATGCAAAAGCATTGTCAAAGCGAAGTAAACGTCTGTTTTTACTAAAGTGACTTTCATTAATTTTAACCCGATTCTCATTCAAGGCATAGGCATCAAATTTCGCTCCGACATTCCAGGATAAAAGATTTTTAAAAATACTAGACTGAGCAGAGAAAACCAAGGGTCGAATTTTGAGAGAATCGGCGGTAAAATCATAGCCTAGACCAACATTAAATTGCTCTAACAGCGGAATTTTTTTTAAACCACCCAGAGTATCTTTCTTATCCACCACCTTCATTTCAATATTATTTCGAATATTAAGGGTAAATAGGTTCTGAAGTCCCCGACCAGGTGTTCCGTATAAATTATTTAAAAATGCATACTTACTGTAATCCACTTCTAAGCCTGTATCATCATTAACATAGGTGTCATAGTACCCCCAACGTTCATCGCCAAAATCAGGCCTAAATGTATAATTTATGGTAGGCTTTACGACATGACGAATGGCTTTCAAACGCTTAGTCTTAAAATTATACAGCCCAGTTACTGTGGTCGAAATAGAGGTGTTAAAATTAAAATCCCGCACTCCATAAAATCCATCACTAAACGTACTCTCCACTGTCTGGTTCGCAGCATAAAACTTCGTTTCTTCTTTTATATACCATCTTTCATTGAAGCTAAAAGAGGGTTTCACTACAAAGTATTTAAACAAGTTAAATGGAATATCTACAGAAGCTGTCTGGATCACACCAAACTGAAGTTCATCCAAACTTTCGGAAGTAAATAACAGAGAATCTATAGTGGAAATAGCCGCTTTTGTTCTTGCAGTATACACAAAACCAATCTTTTCATAAAACGCTTTCTTATCTGTTTGAATTTTGCGTTGAAAAGGCGTGAAACGACTGGCATTAAAAGATATTTCAGGTAGCGTAATATTAATAGTGTTGTTTCTGAAATTTTGATTGTGTCTGGCACTGATTTGAAAACTGCTGTTAATTTTACTTAGTCTACGGGTATAATTAAGGTTGGAATTGACCTGAACTTCGAGTAACTGCTCGGTGGTTTGAAGACTATTCGAGTTATAGCTGCTTGATCGACCACTTACACTGGCACTAAAGGTATTATTTGGTCTTGCTTTCGAATCCATTGTATGTCTCCAATCAATACTGAAATCATTGTTTAAACCATCATTGGATAAAAACCGATCATTAGGAGGGGTTCTAAAATATTGCAAATTTAATGCACCGTTGAACTTGTATATTTTGCGATAATTTGCATTTACCGATAAACCGAATCGACCTCTGGTGTATACCTCTCCTAAAAATGTTAACGATAGGTTGTCATTTACCGCCCAAAAGTAGCCCCCATCTTTAAGAAAGAATCCCAGGCTGGGTTGTTCGCCATATTGTGGCATAACAATACCACTTCTTCTTCCTGTTTTGGTTGGGAAAATACCGAAGGGAAGATATAACGGCGTGCTCACATCTGCAACAACCAAATTGACTGGACCAGTTACCATTACCTTATCGGGTATAACCTTACTTTTTTTTGCTCCAAGATAAAAATGTGGGTGTTCCTTATTCGTGCAGGTTGTATACTTTGTTTTAAACCCATACCACTCATCAAATTCATTTTTTTGAACAATCTCACTATGGATATATGCGCCATCCTGTTCAGAAACTATATCAAAAGTTCTACCTTTTTTGGTTTTGAAATTGTATTGCATACTATCTGCTTCATATTCTCCACTTTTTTCACTAAACATTGCAGGAGATTCTAGTTCACCATCCGGTCCTATTTTCCCTCTAGATGTTAAGGTTCCACTCACCCAGTCATATTCGATTTGTTCACTATTAAGCTCAATATCTGTGTACTTCATATAAGCATTGCCATACAAATAAAGCATTTGATTTTTCATATCATAAACTATTGAATCAGCAGCATGATAATTAATCGGACCATCAATATCTCCATCATCATAGACAATATCCACTGTATCGATTAGCGTTATATTTTGAGAAGAATCAATAGCACCAGCATCCAATTGGTTTTCTGTAAGCTTTAGATTCTTCTCCGCTAATGTATCACCTGCAAAAGTTTGGCAAAGAACTTGCATATGAAACAAGAAGTGTACTAGAAAAAGGTACAGCAAACGAGAAATTGTTGATTTGTAGGATTGTTTATACAATGTGTTTTAATGTATTTTTACTTTTCGTACGACCTATAGAATAAATAAACCTAAATAATTGAATTTATTTAGCAAAAATAAAACTTATAACGTGAATACGAGACGATTATTTCTAATTCTTGCATTTGGTTTGTTCTTTTCACCAATACAAGGAACCGCGCAAGGCCTAAAAAAAGTCATCATTGATGCTGGCCACGGAGGAAAAGACCCAGGAGCGATAGGTGTTACAGGAATACAGGAGAAAAATGTAGTCTTGAGTATTGCTCAAAAAACTGCCGATTACGTTAAACAAAACTTTCCAGATGTTGAGGTCATACTTACGAGAGATGCAGATGTATTTTTAGAGTTGCATGAGCGCTCCGCTATTGCCAATAAAAACAATGCAGATCTTTTTATTTCTATTCATGCCAATTCTGCGGGAAGTTCCAGTGCACATGGTACTGAAACTTTTGTATTGGGCCTTCATAAATCTGAGGCTAATTTAAATGTTGCAAAACGTGAAAATGCAGTTATTGAATTGGAGGATAATCATGATGAACATTATAATTTTAACCCCAATTCGCCAGAAGGACATATTATGATGAGTATGGCTCAAAATGCCTATCTCGATCAAAGTATTTTTTTAGCATCGGAAGTTCAAGACCAATTTGAAAATAGAGTATCTCGACACAACAGAGGCGTTCGTCAAGCTGGATTTTATGTTTTGTACAAAACGACCATGCCTAGTATATTGATTGAATTAGGATTTCTTTCTAATCCAGAAGAAGAGAAATTCCTTAATTCTCTCCAAGGACAAGAATATATGGCATCCGCAGTTTACAGAGCCATCAAGGACTATAAAGAATTTGTAGATGCTAAATGGCTAGAGAATGAAAAAAATAAACAAGTTCAATTAAACGGAACAGAAGAATCCCCTTACCCGAAAGGACGAGTATACCGGATTCAAGTATACGCATCGAAACACAAGGCAAAAAATAATGCTAAAGTTTATCAGGACTTTAGCGATGTCATTGTCGAAAAAGCGAGTAATGGTATTTATCGCTACATCGTTAATAGTTACGCGAGTTATAACTCCGCTTCAGCTGACTTAAGTAATGTTACTACAAAAGGGTATCAGGGTGCATATATTGTGGCCTATGAAGCAGATAAACGCGTTCAAGTATACAACAATTAGCTATCTCATTTTACACATTTCAGCGGGGCTTTTACTTTCCGCTTTATTTATAAAGAAGGTAGTAATTTTTTTGTTTAACTTTGGACAAATTAAAACATCTATCAAGTGTCAAAAGAAGTCAAAGTAGCTCTATTCGTAATAGTTGTCGCCGCAATGTTCATATTCGGTATGAATTTTTTAAAAGGAAAAGGTTTTTTTGATAACAACTCTACCTACTACGCAATTTTCGATCAAGTCGGGGGAATGTATAAATCAGACCCAATCGTGGTCAATGGTTTTCAAATAGGTAAAATTGGTGAGCTCGAGTTAATTAGTGAAGGTCCGAATAGAGGTAAAATTCTGGCGCTCATGATTATATCCAATGAGATAAAAATTCCTGAAAATTCTGTCGCAATTTTGTTCAGTGCAGACCTGCTAGGTGAAATGAATGTAAAGTTGATTTACGATGAAGAAACTACTAATTTTCATCAAGATGGGGATACTATTAGCACTAAAATTGAGGGTAGTTTATTTGAAGAAATTGGCGGAGAATTAACACCGATTACCGAAAAACTTAGTACTACCATGGATAACATCAATCAATTGTTTGATTTTGAGAATGAAAACCAACAGACCTTGAATTACACCTTGCAATCAGTGAATGGAGTCCTAGATACATACAATAAAACTGGAGCAATTCTTAATCAACGATTAGACGGTCAATTAGAAACCTTAGATGCCTTGCTTAAAAATGTAGAGAGCTTGACAGCAACCTTGAAAGGAAATGAAGAGAACATTAATGAAATCATGAGCAATTTTAAAGATTTAAGTGCTTCACTTAACAAGTTAGAATTGGAACAAACCTTGAATAATGTCAACGGCACCGTTACCTCTCTTCAAAAAACCATAGGTCAGATGAATAGTCCAGATAATACATTAGGTGCACTTCTTAATGAGCGTGAAATGTATGACAATCTAGAAAAATCTACTGAAAGTCTTAATGTCCTTTTAAATGATGTTAGAATTAACCCTAAGCGTTATATCAACATCAATGTGTTTGGTGGAAAGAAAAAAGAAATTCCACCAATTACTGCTGAAGACCTAGAATAATTTAACCTTCAAAACGTTTGATTGCTATGCTTACTTTGCGTTTTGTCATCTTATTCTGTTTTTGGTCATTCAGTTCCCTTGTTGCCCAAGAAATTTTTGATTTATCAAACGCAGAAGACACTCAAGATACCTCATCCTACACGGAGGTGGAAATTTTACATGCCGACAAATTAGAGTTTAACACCTTAGAAGATGGCTCCCAAATTCGAAAATTGGTTGGGGCTGTTCAACTCAAGCAAGACAGCACCTTGATGTTTTGCGACAGCGCCTACATATACAAAGTTGATAATACCGTAAAAGCATGGGGAAATATTCATATCCAAGAAAAAGACAGTATTCATGCTTATTCGAACAACTTAAATTATAACGGAAAAACAAAAACAGCTGAGCTAATTGGCGATGCACGCATGGAAGACGGTAACAAGATTTTATATAGCGATGTGCTATATTACAATATCAAGCAAGATCTTGGATCATATTTAGACAGCGGAAGAGTAGAAATGGATAGCACTTTACTGACTAGTTTGCGTGCTTATTACTTTACGAATAACAAAATCATTCATTTCAATGAAAATGTTGTCATCACCGACCCTAATTATCATTTAGAATCAGATACTTTACACTACTTAACTGAAAGTAACGTGGCACTTTTTTTCGGCCCTACTACCATATACAATGATAGTAGCTCTATCTATTGTATAGCAGGTAGCTATGATACAAGTAATGAGATAGCAAGCTTTGGAAAAGGAACTGTGATTAGCAACGATCCACAAACCCTTTATGCGGATAGCCTTTATTACGAGCGTTATAGAGGGTATGGCAGAGCATTTATTTTCTTTGACTGGATAGATACCGAAATAGAGGCTGGTATGGAAGGGAATTCAGCTGAATATTTTGAGAATAATCAAGAAATTATCGCCTACAATCGTCCTCTGCTGAAAGTTGTGCAAGAAGAAGATACTTTATTCTTAAAAGGGGATATTATTCATACTAAGGAGAATGAACTTAGTGGAAAAAAAGAATTTTGGAGTTTTAACAATGTCAGAATTTATAAAGAGGATATACAAGGTACCGGCGATAGCTTGTTTTATTCTTTTAGCGATAGCCTAATGCGAATTTTCTATGAACCTATTTTATGGAATGAAAACAACCAAATGATAGGCGATACGATATACTTACAAATGGCCAATGACCAAATAGAAGAAATACGATTTATAGAAAATGCTTTCGTAAGTATGCTGTCAAAAGGGAAATTATTTAACCAAATCAAAGGAAAATGGATTACAGGATACTTTGAGGATAATGAAATGAAGACGATGCTATCAAAAAAGAACGCTGAAAGCCTGTATTTTGGGCAGAATGATGAAGATGAATATATTGGTGGAAACTATGCAATATCAGATAGAATTCACGTAAGCATAGTAAATAAAGAGGTAGATAAGATAAGCTTTATTAAAGAACCCGAAGCGATTTTCACGCCAATACGTCAAATGAATGATACCGACCTATATCTCAAAAATTTCTCTTGGTTTAAAGATCTACGACCGAAAGGTAAAGGCGACTTATAAAAAGTCCATTTAGGCTCAATAAATCGTTTCAGGAATATAAACATCATCTTCCTGAAGAATTTCTCTATACTTTCTCATTTTCTTTGCTTGCCTCGATTTCTTATTTAGTTTAGAAAAAATAAAGGAAATAGGGTTAGCTAAAGGTTTAGGCTCAGGTGCTACAGGGTCACCTTCTATTTCTATAAATCCGGCATATGGAGATATCTTTTGTTTTTCTGCTCGTTGATTCAACATCGCCTGTTTTAACATAGTCGTATTCTGAGGCCAGGGAACAACCATTGCCTCCTTTAACAAAAAGGTGTCCGCGACCATGTTAACCAATATTCGAAAGTAGTCTTTAGATAAGGTATCAGGCACTTGATAGCTCACAGACTTATATCCGATGCTTGAAAATTTAATAGTATCCCCAGCAGCAACAGTCAATTTGAAAGCGCCATATACATCTGTAACAGTCCCTGTATAGGAAGAAATATCTAAGATACTAACATTGTATATTGGCGTAGATCCATTAACAACTTTTCCTGTCAAGTTAACTAAACCAACTTGTGCTGAGGCAAATGTGATCAAAAACAAAAAGATGAAAGATACTTTCTTCATTACTCCAGTAAAAATAAGTCTTGAACTGCTGCAAAGGGCATAGACTTAATACAAAACTTGTTAAATAAAATGATGTGTTACTTTTTAAAGTGTCTCAACTGCAAAATTTCCTTATCTCTGAGTATTCTCCACCGACCTCTTGGTAAATCCTTTTTAGTTAAGCCAGCAAAAATCATTCGATCCAATTTCTCCACCACATAACCATAGTGTTCAAATAATCTACGAACAATTCGATTTTTACCCATATGTATTTCAATACCTAAAATGGTTCCATCCTTAGAATCCACGTACGCTAGCTCGTCAATTCTTGCCATTCCATCTTCCAATTCAGTTCCTTGTAATAGTAAATCAAAATGTTCCTGACTTAAAGGCTTATTTAAACTAGCTTTATAAACCTTTGCCATACTATTTGAAGGATGTGTCAATTTCAAGGATAAGTCTCCATCATTGGTCAATAAAAGCACACCGGATGTATTCCTATCCAATCTACCTACAGGATATAATCGAACTTCATAGGGTAACTTCAATTTAGTGGAAACATTTTTCACTAAGTCCATTACCGTTTTTCTGTCGCGCTCATCATCCGTAGTCGTTATATAACCTTTCGGTTTGTTGAGCAATACATAAACCTTTTTTTCAGGACGAACCACTTTGCCCGCATACTCCACTACGTCGCCAAGCTTAACCTTACACCCTACTTCTTTGACTAACTTGCCATTTACCTTAATTAAGCCTTGACCGATAAACTCATCAGCTTTTCTCCTTGATGCAACACCCGCATGCGCCAAGTATTTATTTAAGCGAATTTCTTGAGAAATTTCGTGCTTTTGTTCCTTATCCGAATTTAGCTTTCTTGATTTTTTATTACTTTTCATTAGTCATGCTTTTTAAAACATTTAATGAATTTGGACCTTCATTAAACAATAAATCAACAATACTCAAATTTGAAAGGTAGCCCGTGCGATCTTCAAATACTTGAAAATATCTCAAGCCAATATCTTCCTTCCTTTTAGGAAGAAACCTCGAACGACTATCGTTAAATCCTTCAGCTGATTTTTTTTCATACTTTTCAGTAAAATGAAAATGGCAATTTAGCTTCAATAAGTCTGCAATTAACTGAAATAAATCCCAATTTAAATCATATAAGAACATATACTCATTAAAAAAAATAGCTTCAAACTTGTCTTCATAAAACTCAAAATAAGGAGAGCGTCTGTAGCCTGCACATAAACTATTCCAATGGTCTTTTAGCCAAGTATGTTCATATGATACCTTTGCTTCGCGATAATACTGCTTCCTATCCTTCCCACCAACAACCGGCACTGAGAGAACTAATTTCCCGTTAGGCCCAGCTATTTCACAACGATTACGGAAGCTAGCTTTTTCAAAAAATTCATG
>JADHRO010000087.1 GCA_016777395.1 Chitinophagales bacterium
TATAAGATTCATCCTCAAGTTTATAAAAAATAGTTTTCTCTCTCAATTTTGGTAGTTGGTCGGCACAAGCCAATAATATGACTCTTTTTGTTTTGGCCAATGCTGTATCACGTAATTCAATGATTTGCTGATGATTCAATCCGATTCGATCCAATTCATTTTGATAACTTACTAAAACCTCATTGTTTGATAATAGAAAGGCGCTTATGGTTTTATCTTTAGCATAATGTTTAATAAATCTTGCCCAATCTTTAGGGCCTAAGCTTTCTGTTTGTCTGGCTATATTTTTTTGCGGCGAACTATTCTTTGATGTATTATTGAAAAATGGAGGATTACTAATTATAAAATCAAAACTTTCATCACTTTCCCACACTCGCATGTCTGCGTGAATCAATTCTATTTTTTTGCGCCACTTGCTTTGGTTTACATTAAAAACAGCTTGCTTCAGGCAATTTTGTTCAATTTCAATTCCAGTTATGGAAACTGACTCTTTATGACCGAGCATAAGGCTTAAAAGTCCCGATCCGCAACCCACATCAACAATACTTCCTTTCGAAATATATTCATTTAACCAAGCGCCAAAAACGCAAGCATCCGTGCTTACCTTATTGGCACAATCAGATTGTTCAATGGTAAATTCTTTAAATTGGAAATAAGTATTAGCCAAAACGCTACAGTAAGTCTAAAAATCGGGTTTCAATTTCTTCAAGAATAACCTCTTTTTCATCATACTTCTCCTCACAACGGGCCCTAAAAAATCCACAATCATCACCATCTTGCCGAGATTCAAAAAAATAGAATTCTGTACTGCTAGAATCTATGAAACTCATTGATGCCATTATCCATGCGGGCTTAGTCATCAAGCCTTGCGATAAAATTAGCTGGAAATAGAGGGTGTCACTTACTGCACTGTCGCTAAGTTGTATATTAATGCCGTCGTTTTGAAAGCTTGCACTATCGGTTTGCATAGTGTTGAATAGTGTTGTCTGATTTTGGGGGACCACAAATGATTCATTAAGCGGTGTAACTCCAAAATCTTGACTGGTAGCTAGTAAAGCAAATACTGAAATTACCAAGGGATAAATAGGCTTAATTTTAAAGACGTGAAGTTCATTTTTTCTATTGTAAACCCAGTAGGATAATGGCAAAATAAGCAAAGCAATTAAATCGGTATAGTCCACTACACGAGAATAGTTGAACAATGGCAGCAAATTAATCCATTCGATAAGGCCACTGCTCCAAGGTGATTTCCAGAAAATGAAAAATAGGGCACTGGCAGGGATGATTGTTTTTATCCGTTTGGGGAAAAAGATTGCTAAGAACAAGGGAAGAATGAAAACACCGGCAAAATCAGATAGCTTGCCTGTCAGCCAATTGTGAAGGGTCTGTTTCAGTATAAAATCATTGAGAAGAAGCAAGCCAAGTGCTCCAGTAAACCAATAACTTCGAATAAGTTTAGAATCTATTCCCATTTTTTACGTCTTTAGAACAAGTTATACATTTTTTATCATAAATGCGGCTGTGTACTGACTTAAACCTTATTTTATTTGCCTATATGTAATTTTTAAACTACTTTTACCAAACGTTTGTTTGATAAACAATAAATAGGACTTAAAACTAAATATATATGGAAATAAGTACACAAGCTAAAGCAGTTATTCCAGCGAAAGATCGCCATATTCGAAAAGCTGCAGTTTTGGGTTCGGGCGTTATGGGGTCTCGAATTGCCTGTCATTTTGCAAATATTGGCCTTGAAGTAGTCCTACTTGATATCGTTCCTTTCGACTTAAAAGAGGAAGATAAAGACAATAAATCCAGAAGAAATAGCATTGTGAACAGTGCCTTGAAATCTACTCTAAAGGCAAATCCTTCGCCTATCTACGATAAGTCCTTTGCCAATCGAATTACTACCGGTAATTTTGATGATAACATGAATCTGATTGCGGATTGTGATTGGGTAATTGAAGTGGTAATCGAGCGACTGGATATCAAAAAGCAAGTGTTTGAAAAAGTTGAACAATTCAGAAAGCCGGGTACATTAATCACTTCAAATACCTCAGGTATTCCTATCGAAATGATGACAGAAGGAAGAAGTGAAGATTTTGTTAAGCACTTCTGTGGGACACACTTTTTTAATCCGCCGCGTTACTTACGCTTGTTTGAAATTATCCCTTCGACAAAGACTGATCCTGAAATTATTAAGTTTTTTGAGCATTATGCGGATTTATTTTTGGGTAAAACACCTGTCCTCTGCAAGGATACACCTGCCTTTATTGCCAATAGAGTCGGTGTCTTTTCTATGTCGGCAATATTCAAACTACAACAAGAAATGGGCTTGACAGTTGCTGAAATTGATAGCTTGACCGGATCTTTAACGGGGAAACCAAAATCCGCAACGTTTAGAACAGCTGATGTAGTTGGATTAGATACGCTGATTAAAGTTGCAAAGGGAGTTTATGATAATTGCCCTAATGATGAGATGCGCGATACTTTTGATGTACCGGCCTATGTCCTGAAAATGGAAGAAAATAAGTGGTTGGGTGATAAGACCAAGCAAGGGTTCTACAAAAAAACTAAAGATGAAAATGGCAAGAAGGTCATTTTGCAGTTAGACCTAGCAAAAATGGAGTATGTGCCAAGTGTTAAATCGAAATTTGCGTCTGTTGCAGCAGCCAGACAAGCAGGAGGTCTAAAAGCTAGATTAAAAGCCTTAGCGGTTGGTAAAGATAAAGCAGCTGAGTTTTTAAACAGATTGTCTTACATGATCTTCCAATATGTCTCTAAGCGAATTCCTGAAATTTCAGATGAGCTATTTAGAATTGATGATGCTATGCGTGCCGGTTTTGGATGGGAAATTGGCCCTTTCGAGCAGTGGGAAGCTGTTGGAGTAGCCAAAACTGTTGCTAAAATGAAAGCAGCTGGTTTTGCACCAGCAACATGGGTAGATGAAATGCTTGATGCTGGAATTGAGTCGTTTTACAAGGTAGAAGCTGGAGAGTTAAAGTATTACGATATTCCAAGTAAAACATTCAAGCCGGTATCTGGAAGAGAAAACTTTATAATATTAGATAACCTTAGGGAAAATGCCCCAGTATTTAAAAATTCGGGTTGCACCGTTCATGATCTAGGTGACGGCGTAATGAATATTGAATTCCAAACAAAAATGAATGCCATTGGTGGCGAAGTTTTAGAAGGAATTAACAAGGCGATTGATATTGCGGAAAAAGATGGTTGGCGAGGAATTGTTCTTGGAAACAATGCGCCTAATTTTTCAGCTGGTGCAAATCTAGCTATGATTATGATGCAGGCTGTCGACCAAGAATGGGACGAGTTAAACTTTACAATTAAGTATTTCCAAAATACGGTGATGCGGATTCGGCATAGCGCCATTCCTGTGGTAGCTGCTCCTCATGGCATGACATTGGGTGGTGGTTGCGAAATTGTGATGCATTCAGATGCTGCAATGGCAGCGGCCGAAACGTATATCGGATTAGTTGAAGTAGGGGTAGGGCTTATTCCTGCTGGTGGTGGAACTAAAGAATTTGCTTTGAGAGCATCTAGCAGTTTTAGCCCTCAGGATACGATGGTGCCAAAAATTTCAGATCGATTCACCAATATCGCTACGGCTAAAGTAGCAACTTCGGCTCATGAAGGATTTAATATTGGTGTGCTAGACCCGATGAAAGATTTCGTAGTCGTGAATCAAGATAGAGCAATCGCAGAGGCAAAACAAAAAGTGATCGATTTGTTTGAAGCAGGTTATACCAAGCCAGCCGAAAGAAGTGATATCATGGTATTAGGAAGAACTGGTTTAGCGGCATTATATGCTGGAGTTGCCGGGTTTCAAGTGGGAAAATATGCTAGTGAGCATGATGCCTTAATTTCTAGAAAGATTGCTTATGTCTTGTGTGGCGGTGATTTAAGTCAACCAACGCAAGTTTCTGAGCAATATTTATTGGATTTAGAAAGAGAAGCATTCTTATCGCTATGTGGGGAAAAGAAAACTTTGGAAAGAATACAGAGTATTTTAACAAGCGGAAGACCCTTAAGAAACTAGAAGTGACTTCAAAGAGCGCGTTAATTTGTATGAAGTAAATAAAATTAATAATAGAGAGCTATAGTACTTAGTACTATATACTCAATACTAAATAAAAAAAGATGGAAGCATATATTGTAAAAGGATTTAGAACAGCAGTTGGGAAAGCAGGCAGAGGGGGATTTAGATTTACAACGCCGGTCGATTTAGCTGCAGAGGTAATTAACTATATTTTAGCTGATACGCCAGAGTTAGATCCTGCTAGAATTGACGACGTAATAGTTGGAAATGCAGTTCCTGAAGCAGAACAAGGCCTTCAAATGGGGAGATGGGTGTCTATTGCTTCCGATTTACCTGAAAGCGTTGGCGGAGTATCTGTAAATCGGTATTGCGGTTCAGGTGTGGAAACAATTGCCATGGCTGTAGCTAAAATTAAAGCAGGTATGGCTGAATGTATTTTGGCAGGCGGCACAGAATCTATGAGTTTAGTGCCGACAATGGGATTTAAAACAGTCCCTAATTATACGGTAGCTAAAGAGCATCCAGATTATTATATTGGTATGGGATTAACGGCTGAAAATATCGCTGAAAAATATGATATTTCAAGGTTGGAGAGTGATACTTTTGCCTTTGAATCCCATCAAAAGGCATTGAAAGCTCAAGCTGCAAGTTTGTTTAAAGATGAAATCGTTCCGGTAGAAGTAGAAGAGGTATACTATAAAGATGGTAAGAAGCAAACCAGGAAATATACTGTAAGTGCAGATGAAGGGCCGAGAGCAGATACTTCAGTTGAGGCGCTATCTCGATTGCGTCCAGTGTTTAAAAATGGAGGTCAGGTAACTGCTGGTAATTCTTCACAAACTTCTGACGGAGCTTCTTTTTGCTTAGTAATGAGTGAAGCGATGGTTAAGGAATTGGGCTTGGAGCCAGTAGCTAGAATGATTACAAGCGCAACCGTTGGTCTTGACCCCAGAATTATGGGAATGGGACCTGTTATGGCTGTTCCAAAGGCATTGAAATTAGCAGGCATGAAATTGGGTGATATTGACTTAGTAGAATTGAATGAAGCCTTTGCCGCTCAATCGATAGGCGTAATGAAGAATATGCCCGATTTGGATCCATCAATTGTAAACGTGAATGGAGGAGCGTTGGCTCTTGGTCATCCACTAGGATGCTCTGGAACTAAGTTAACTGTGCAGGTATTGAACGAACTTCGCAGAAGAAACAAGAAGTACGGAATGGTAACCGCGTGTATCGGAGGAGGGCAAGGAATTGCTGGAATCTACGAGTTGTTAAAATAATAAATTACTTCCGAGTGCCAAGTGTTTTGGACTCTGTTAAAATATAAATATTAATTAATTACAAAGTACTCAGTACTAAATACTTAAAAAGATGATAGAACAAGAAACAAAAACAGTATTAAGAGGCGGAGAATTTCTAATCAAAGAATCTTCTCCTCAGGATGTATTTATTCCAGAAGATAAAACTGAAGAACAAGCTGCATTTGCAGAAATGGCTTCAGAGTTTATCGACAAACGTGTAGCTCCTCACTATGATGCCATTGAACACAAAGACTACGATAAAGTTATTGAGTTATTGCATGAAGCGGGAGAACAAGGTTTGTTAGGTACAGGTATCCCCGATCAATATGGTGGGATGGGCCTTGATTTTAATACGGACTCTTTAATTATTGAGCATTTTGGTAGAGCGCAGTCTTGGAGTGTCGCATTTACCGCTCATATCGGTATTGGTACTTTGCCAGTTTTATATTATGGTACGGAAAAACAAAAGCAGGAGTGGTTACCTAAGTTGGCTTCAGGAGAAGCAAAATCCTCATACTGCTTAACGGAGCCAGGTTCAGGATCTGACGCATTGGGTGCAAAAACCAAAGCAGAATTAAGTGAAGACGGAACTGAATGGATATTAAATGGACAAAAAATGTGGATTACCAATGCAGGATTTGCGGATTTATTTACGGTATTTGCACAAGTTCAGGAAGATGACCGCTTAGATGGTGCAAATGGATTTACAGGGTTTTTAGTAGAAAAAGGAACGGAAGGCTTGCGATTGAATGCGGAAGAGCATAAAATGGGAATCAATGGGTCTTCCACCAGACAAGTCTTTCTAGAGGGGGTAAGAATACCAAGAGAAAACTTACTAGGTGATATTGGAAAAGGACATAAAATAGCCTTCAATGTTTTAAATATCGGTCGATATAAATTAGGTTTACTCGCGGTTGGCGGATGTAAAGAAGGTGTACTTGATGCGGTTAAATATGCCAATGAAAGAGAGCAGTTTGGTATGCCAATTGCCAAGTTTGGAGCGATACAATACAAGTTAGCTGAAATGGCTACTAGAACTTTTGCAAACGAATCTGCGGTATATAGAACGTCTGGTTTAATAGAAGATAAAATCAACGAATTGGTAGCCGGTGGCATGGATGCTGTCGAGGCTAAATTAGCTGCTGCTGATGAATACAGTATCGAAGCGGCAATATTGAAGGTTTTAGGATCTGAGGTAGGGGATTATGTAGCTGATGAGAATGTACAAATTCATGGTGGAATGGGGTTTTCTGAGGAGACTCAAGCATGCAGAGCGTATAGAGACAGTCGAATCAACAGAATCTTCGAGGGAACCAATGAAATTAACCGTTTATTGGCAGTAGGAACAATTCTGAAAAGAGCCATGAAGGGGGAACTTGATATTATGAAGCCAGCTATGGCTGTTCAAGGCGAGTTAATGGCTATTCCTTCATTTGGTGATGAGCCATCAGGATTTTTGGAAAAAGAAATGATTGCTGTAGGCAAAGCCAAAAAAGCAATTTTAATGACAGCGGGTGCAGCTGCCCAAAAATTCATGCAGAAGCTGGATAGAGAGCAAATGATTCTTATGGAGTTAGCAGATATGTTGATTGAAGTATTCGCTGCTGAATCTGCTATTCTACGGGTTCAAAAAATGGCAGCGGTGCGAGGAGAGGAAGCAGTTTCTTTGTATACTGATATGACAAAAACCTATGTGTCAGACGCTATGGAGCGTATTAACTCAAGCGGTCGTCATGCCTTATATGCCTTTGCTGAGGGAGATACACAAAAAATGATGTTGATGGGTTTAAAGCGATTTACCAAAATGGATCCATTTAATACCACAGCAGCAAGAAAACGCATAGCTGCAGCTATTATTGAAGCTAATGATTATCCCTTCTAAGAGACGCACCATTCACGAACATCAAAAAGGCGTCCACTACTGGTGGACGCCTTTTTAATTTTAGATTATGTTCTTTAAATATTTAATGAAAAAGAATGTATAATTTTAAGTTTTATCTACTCTTAATCCTCCGTTTAAAATAGTTATTAGCTATTTTAAATAATACATAGTATCGGGCAGTTGTCTATAAATCTCCTCTTGGATAATACCCTGTTCTAACTCGTCTTTTTGAATAACAAACTTTGCTTCCTCTTGTGGCTTTTCGAAATATAACTTAGCTTCTACAATACCTTTTATTGGCATGAAGTCTTTAGATTTAGAAAATTCCTTATTAAACTGACTACTCACATAATTAAAAAATCGGTCTGATTTTTTTGAAAATACAATCATAAATTGGTTTTGTTTTTAAAAAATTAATAAAGCTATAAGATACGATTTTACAGCCATATATCCAAATGTTTTGGATAATAATACTTTATTCTTACTTTTTGGAATATTTCCCCTTTGTTGTAGTATGGGAGGGAATAGCAATGCTAGTTCCCCAGGTTCTGGCGGTAGTGGTTTGTTTAGCGTGGGTTCAGGTATAATCAAATCGGGCGGAGGAGGTTCAGGTTCTGACGGAGGAAGCGTAAGTAGTATATTTTATGAATATCCAGATCTAGGTAAAGGAGGAAATGGTTCAGGTTGCCCAAATCCATTTTACGCAACAAGCGGTTCAGCAGGATATGTTTTTATTGAATGGTAAGGATGTCTTGAATACTAGTTTTATATGGTTTGATTAAATGGAAGTAAAATGGAATGTTTCCCCGTTTTTTCAAAATACTAGTTTTATAATTCAATGTTTTTTGGGTGCTTTTAAGTCCTAGAAATCAGACAAACTTAAATCAATCAATTTTATCGATTCCCAAAAAATAAATGAATTTAAGACCATGTAAA
>JADHRO010000088.1 GCA_016777395.1 Chitinophagales bacterium
GTTCTATCTAAGCGTAAGAAACTATTTTCCTTACTAAATGAAGTTACCAAGAACCATGCTTTCCCTACGATATGGTCTTCAGGAACAAAGCCCCAAAACCTGGAATCTTGAGAACGATGACGATTATCTCCCATCATCCAATAATAGTCCATCTTAAACGTATACGAATCACTCTCTAAACCATTGATATAGGCCTTACCATTCTTAATCGCTAAGCTATTATTTTCATAAACACGAATACATCGCTCATAGAGTAAGTAGTTGCTCTTATTTAAGGGAATAGTTAGTCCTTTGCTCGGAATAGTTATCGGGCCATAATTGTCCTGATTGTATCTGAAATCTTCATGGTATGGGTAGAAAGTGTATGCTGAACCATTATAGTCTTCGCGCTCATTGTAAAAGTAGGGTTCAACTTTTGTAACCTTATCAATTGCAGCTAGCAATGATGCTTTAGACTTATTTGTATACACTTCATATACTACAGGAGCAGATGAAATCACATTAAATTCAGTTATATCCATATCATGAAATTCATCATCACTGATTACTGAACTTGCATAAACAACAAAAGTGAATTGCAAATTTTCGGGTTCATAAGCTGGGGCACCATTGATCAATAGCTCACCACTTCTTACTTCCAACATATCACCCGGGATAGCTACGCAGCGTTTAATGTAATTCTCTCGTTTATCGACAGGTCGCGAAATGACAGTATATTTATCTTTTATAAATTTATCTGCATTTGGAACGCCTTCTACCTCTGCTCGTCTCACTAAGTCATAATAGGGGAGCGCACTGTCAAATTCTCGGGTAGTAGTATCATTGGCAGGAAAGTTAAATACAACCATGTCATTTCGGCTAACACTTTCAATAGCGGGCAAACGGTTATAAGGGAGCTTTATCCATTCCAAATAGGATTTTCCACCGCCTAAAAACTTAGGAAAACTGTGATGAACTAAAGGGAATGCAAGCGGTGTATTCGGCACCCGACTTCCGTAATGAAACTTACTTACCACCAAAACATCACCAACTCTCAAAGTCCCCTCCATACTTGATGTTGGGATAGCGTATATCTCAAAAACAAAAGTTCGAATAAAGTATGCTGCACAAACTGCAAAAATAATTGCATCTGCCCATTCCCGAATTTTTAGCTTTACTGGCCTTGTAAAATTGTCATTTTCTCCCCCTGGTCCATGATACTTTTCTTCTTGTTTTTTTCCAATGTAAGGCAGCCAAAACCATCCGCCAAGTATCGCAATGGTATGTTCCCAAAACCCATAGCGCCTGTAGCTATCGCTTGTTTCTCCTATTAAATTTGTATAAATAAAAAGATTAAGAACAGGAATAAAACTACCCATAACAAACCATTTTGGCTTATTTGTCAATTCAATCCAAGTTTTAATTCTTAAATAAGGCACGAAGGCCTTCCACCCAGGTTCCCCAGCTTTTTCAAACCAAAGAAATAGACCATACATATAGCCTGCCAAAATCAATATTATTGCAATAAAAATCATTTATTTATTATTTTAAGTGCGCGTCAAAATTAAAGTTTTTCGAGCATATTTTTTTAAAAATTAAGCATATCGTCCATTCCAAAAAATCCTCTCTTTCCGATGACCCATTCAGCTGCAATTACCGCACCCAAAGCGAATCCTTTTCGAGAAAAAGCGGTGTGTGAAATACTCAACTTATCTTCCTCGGAGAAATAATCAACAGAATGAGTACCTGGGACATTATCTTCTCTTTTAACCTTAATTAGAAGCTCATTTTCAGTGTTTTTAAAATTCTCTACCCAATGATCCTTCCTTTCCATTTCACTTAAAATAAGAGCAGCCGTTTTAATACCCGTACCACTCGGAGAATCTAACTTTTCCTTATGATGAATTTCTTCAATTTCAACATCATAACTAGCATGTTGATTCATCAAACCAGCTAAAAAAGTGTTTAGTTTAAAGAATATATTTACACCAATGCTGAAATTTGGAGAATAGAAAAGAGTGCCATTCCTTTCATTTAATTCTAATTTTAGTTGATCTAAATGTTCCAACCAACCTGTCGTTCCCGATACCACAGGAATTCTTGCTTCAAAACATAATCGATAATTAGAAAGAGCACTTGAAGGATTTGAAAATTCAATAGCAAGATCACAGGATTTCAAATTATCCAATGTAAGTTCCTTTATATTATCCTCATTTATTTTTAAGCCTACTGTATGTTTGCGTGCTAATAAAACATCTTCAATAATCTTACCCATTTTTCCATATCCTAGTAATGCAACCTTCATTTTTTTTGTGCCTTTATTTCAGTGTAAAGTTAAAAGTTTTTATCTCTCACAACCTACTAGTTATCCATATCTCCACCATAGAATCTTGAGCAGTTGGAGCGATACAATTTTAGGTGATTCACCCTTCAAATTCTTAAGCAATAAAGGCCTTATAATTCTTAAAAGGAACCAAGGCAATCTCAATTCTCCTAATCGAATAAGTTGAATTTGTTGATGAAGTTCATTTTTATTCGGACTACTATTATAAAGTCGCTTTAGGTTGCTTACTGCACTTTTTTGTTTGTCAATGAATACAGTAGTATTTTCCAAACCAACATGCTGTATGGGATTATCTAGGTGATAAATCGGTATACCTTTTTGCTTGGCGTGAATACCAAACAAGGTATCCTCATGACCATATCCATGAATGGATTCATCAAATTTTAACTGTTGAAATGTTTGCTTAGTGCATGCAAAATTACTAGTCATGAATGAACGATAGGGAAAGGCTTGCCTTTTTTCAAAATTTTTACTTTCCACTTTTACCCCATAAACCCAATGTAATAATTTCAATTGGTCCAAAGGAACATCTTTCTGATAATTGTGTCCTCCTACAAGAATTTCGTCCTCTTTTAATGCCTTAAGATAATTGGATAGGAAGTCATCGCGTATGATACGAACATCCCCATCCATAATAATACATTTATCATAATGTGCTTTTTCAAAAAGTAAATTACGTATCGCAGATCTCCCGATGTTTTGGCTTAAGACTTGATAGTCTACATTGGTGTATGAACTTACTTTTTGATTGATATAGCTAATGCTTAGCTCCGAACAATCGTCAACAAATAAAATTTGGAAATTATCGGAGTATTTAGCTGCCTGCTTGCAAAGCTCATCGCACAAGCACTCAATATGAGTATTATAAACCGGTATGAGTATGGAGAAATCCATACGCTTATAATGACATCATCATCGTTTCATCTTCCTTGAGCGTACCATCTGCGCATTTAACAATACGACCAGGGAATTTTTCAATGATGGCATAGTTGTGTGTTGCCATTAGCACCCCTGTATTTGATTCTTTGTTAATTTTAAACAATAGATTCATGATATCATCAGAAGTGTCCGGATCCAAATTCCCTGTAGGTTCATCTGCTAAAATTAGCGGAGGATTATTAAGTAATGCACGAGCAATTACGACCCTTTGCTGTTCGCCTCCTGAAAGTTCATGTGGCATTTTAAAATGTTTAGTTTTAAGTCCGACTTGACTTAAAACTTCCTCTATTCTTGCGTTTATCTTATTGGATGCTTTCCAACCGGTAGCTTCTAAAACAAAGGAAAGATTCTCAGCGACACTTCTATCCATTAATAATTCAAAATCTTGAAAGACAATACCTATACTTCTTCGTAAAAGAGGAATCTGCTTATCCCTCAATTTGCGAAGGTTAAAGGTATTGATAGCTCCTTCTCCCTTAATCAATGGGATATCAGCGTATAAAGTTTTAAGCAATGAACTTTTGCCACTACCCGTTTTTCCAATTAGGTAGACAAACTCACCGGCATCTACCTTAAAATCTACTTGATTAAGAATCAAAGATTCCTCCTGATAAATATTGGCATTTTGCAAATCTATTAAGGATATGACCGATTGCATTTCTTCTTGTATATTTTCTTCTTGACTCATTGCTTTCTAATTCAAGTTAATTTCTTGCTTTAAATATTCGAAGTAAGCACGAAGTGATTGGGCGCTAGTATCTCCATTTGTTCTAATCTCTAAAATAGCACTTTCATTTGCTTCTTGAATAAAGTTGGTGAATTTAATTCTAAGCTCTTCTAGATTTGATGCTGTAAAATAAGCACATGAATGCATATTTGCTAAATGCTCAAAGTTGTAAGCATGTTTCGTTTCGAAAAACTGTTCTAACTCTGTAAGCTTATGCGGTCCTGGAATTATTTTAAAAATATTTCCCCCTTGATTGTTAATGATTATCAATTTTAACTGAGGACTTAAATGCGCGCTCATTAAAGCATTGGAGTCATATAAAGCGGCGACATCACCTGTAATACAAAAACATAAGTGATTCGGTTTGGCAATACTAGCTCCGACTGCAGTACTCATAACCCCATCAATTCCACTTACCCCTCTATTCGAGTTTATCGATAAGTTTTTCTTCTCCTCAATGTTCAATAAATTCGCATAACGAACAGGTGTACTGTTTCCTAAATGCACATTACTTCCTTGAGGTAAATTTTTAAAAAGAAATTCAAACACTTTAAAATCCGTAAAAATTTGTTTGTCCAAATAATCGCTATGTATTCGCTCAGCAGATACACTTAACATTTTCCAATCCTTAAGATATGTACTTTCACGTTCAGCAATTGAGTCGTACATGCGCTCGAAGAAACTTTGTGCATCGTGCTGTAGGACTTTAGATAAGCCTTGAAAAATATCCCAATGTTCAAACGAACTGGTAATGTGCCAATGATTCAAATCTTTTTGTTCCCTCAACCAAAATTTTAATTTTTTAGAAACAACGGCTGCGCCTAAGGTAAGTACTAATTGAGGTACGTATTTATGGGATTTTAAGGCTTGAATTGCCTCAATGTTAGCATCAACTTGGTCAATGAAATTTTCTCCATAGACATTGGAAATAGACTCCTTGAGGATAACTACGTTACTTTGTTCACTAAACTTTTGAAGTATCCGCTCCAAATCAGTATCTCTTTCCTTTAATCCACCAACGACAATTAAAATCTTATCAAACCCAGCCCATTCCTCTGCAAGATTTTTCATCTCTGCAGTATCCAATGCATAGACAGGTTTTGCAAAATCTATAATTTTAGTATGTTTTACAATCGTATCTTCTAAATTGTATAAAGGCTCCCTTAAGGGTATATTGATATGCACAGGCCCAAAATCAGGGTAAAGACATGTATTCAAGGCTTCGGCCACAATACGATTGCAATACCATAAATCTTTCTCTGTTTCAACATGTACAGGAAGTTGATATGACTTCTTTATATAGTTTTTATATATCTCAAACTGGTTAATACTTTGATTTTCTCCTTGATCAATCCATTCATTGGGACGATCTGCACTCAAAACCAATAAGGGAACTTTTTGATAAAATGCTTCTGCAAGTGCAGGAGCGTAATTAAGGGTTGCAGAACCGGAAGTACAAATAAGAGCAACGACCTGTTTACTTTGTTGTGCAATACCTAAAGCAACAAAGCCAGCGCTTCTCTCATCAATAACAGAAATACACTCAATTCCATCCATTTGATTGAATGCAATAATAAGAGGAGCACACCTAGAACCAGGCGAAATAATAGCATGGGAGACCCCTTTTGCTTTGCAAATTGCGGCTAAGTGTTGGATGTGTTCTTTATCTGTGTTCAATGCCTTACAAAAGTAAAAGAAATAAATGAATTAGATTTTTAAACTTTGTGAAAATAGGACTGTTATTACGAATTAATGGCTAAAGTTTAAACGCTTTGGGGTAGGAGTCCAACAACATTTTTGCAAAACACTCAAATGCACCATTAAAGTTGCCATCCAAATAGAATTCTTCGAAAGTAATCCAGAAGAAAAAAAACACTAATCTTCTAGTATATTTTTCATCACATCCGCTTTTGCCTCTGTCTCTTGCCATTCCCGTAATGGATCAGAATCCTTTGTTATACCTGCGCCCACATACAAATCAGCGTATTTATCATGGATTTGCATACAACGAAGATTAACGTATAGCTTGGATAAATCTCCAGTTATACCTAAATAACCCGAATATAGAGATCGATCATCTTTTTCAAAACGAGTAATAATGGATTTAGCTGCTGACACAGGTAATCCACAGACAGCCGGAGTAGGGTGCAAGTGCCTTTCTACTCCCTGTAATGAATCAAACTCAATAACAGTTTTAAGATGTTTAATATGACTTGCTTGAACCTCTTGAACAGCGCTTAAATGGATATTTTTAACTTGCTGCTTATTCAGCGTATCTATAATGTAACCAGTAACTAGCGCCTGCTCATGCTGTTCTTTGACCATCCAAGGACTTTTATCCTCCGCTAGTTTGGTTCCTGCCAATGCAACGGTATAGGATTTTTTTCCATTATTATGAACTAATACTTCAGGACTTGCGCCCATCCATGTCCCTGAATTACAATGCGCCAAATAACAATAAGCTGATTCATGATTCATTAGTGTTTTCGCAAAAGCCTCGACTAAGACAAATCCTTTGGGTAATGGTACTTTCTTTTTTCTTGCAGCTACGCATTTAACTAAATTACCTGCCTGAATTTCGTCTTGAATACCTTGCACATAAGACTCGTATTCCTGCTGAAGCATGTAATGCTGTTCTCTAGGCGTTTCTTCTTGTAAAATTGATGGATCCAATTGAAATTCCTTAATAAGCTCCCAGTTGTCGAGAGTAAAAACTTGTCCATTTAGTTCTTCGCTATTTAATGTATTGAAAGAATTTAGCACATAGCTTTTCACTGCGTGTGATGGTTGATCTACAAAAACATTGATTTGGGATTCCAAAGGATAGCTATAAATGATAAATCTTACTTGCTGTTTAAGCAAGTATGATAAGCATTCATTTAGCGTTCTACTTAAAACAGATGATTGTTGCCCCATTTCCACCTTTCTTTTCCTCTTCATATTGCCATGAAGAAATGTTTGATTTGTATTCACGAATCAGTTGCTGTAATTGTTTCCTTAAGGCTCCTGAGCCTTTACCATGAATAATCTTTATTTCATCTATATTATTGAAGAGTGCTTGATCAAAATACTGTTCGATGATTGGCTTTGCTTCTTCTTGCATTAATCCACGTATATCGAATATGCTTTCTACTTCGTGATTTGTAATTCTTCGTTTATTCGTTTTAGGCAGGACATCCTGCTTGATTATTTTTTGAAGTTTTTTTAAGGAGATACTCGTTTTGAGACCGCGAACAGCTACTATAGCTAGATTACCTCTTAACTCAATAATTTCTCCTTCACTTTCTGATTCTCCAATAAGTACAATATCTCCAACACCTAATTTTCGTGATGATATAATCTGTGAAGGCTGAATCGCACCCTCTTTCTTCGCTAAGACCTCTTTTCTCAATTTAGCAAAATCCTTTGCATTTAAAGCTGCAGTTTCTTTACTTTTTGCTTTGTTTATTTTGTTTAGAACCTGATTAACGCCTTGTTCGATGGCTTCGTTTTTCTGTTTTTCTAGGTTTATTATTTGCGTGCGAAGTTCTCCTTGTCTTTCCTGTATTTGAGTATTTAATTTTTCAAACTTAAGTGTTGCTTCTTTTAATTTTTTGTTTTCTATTTTAATATTTCTATTTTCCTCTTCCAGTGATTTACGTTGTTTCTCTACTTTAGTTATGAGTTCTTCAAATTTCAGATCGGTATAATCCACATAGGTTTTAGCTTCTTCAATTAAGGCCTTGTTTAAACCTATTTTTTCGGCGATATCAAAAGTATAAGAACTTCCTGGCTTACCTGTTAAAAGCTGATAGGTAGGACTTAGGTTATCCTCATTAAATACCATTGCCGCATTAAGGAATCGTTCATCTTGTTCTGCTACCTTTTTCAGGTTTGAATAATGCGTAGTTAGCACTCCGTAGGCACCAGTGTCTGCTAAATGAATAAATAAAGCTTCCGCCATTGCAGCTCCTAATCTCGGATCTGTGCCGGTACCAAATTCATCAATAAGAAACAATGTTTTTGAATTTGCTCTTTGCAAAAAGGTCTACATTAAAAGTAAATGTGAGCTGTAGGTACTTAGTTCGTCTTCAATGGATTGCTTATCTCCTAGATCTGCAAAAATTTGTTCGAATAAAATAACCTTAGAATTCTCATCACAAGGTATAAGTAAGCCAAATTGCAAC
>JADHRO010000089.1 GCA_016777395.1 Chitinophagales bacterium
ATACCCGCCACTTTTACTTTAATCTTAAGTTTCCTCTCTTCAAGTTCTAACCACTCATCATCATATTTATAGAAATTCTTTTTTTCTGGATGCATTTCTAATGCATAGACGTCGTCAAGGTCATCATAGTTTACAGTATGTGTCCAACCAAGATGAGAGTTGGTTCCTATAAACGGAACAATGCCCGCTGCAAAAGTAGCTCCATGAAATTGCCATCCCTCGTCGCTATTAATTTGAACTTCGTACCACGCAGCAAAACCCTCGAGTGGTTGGTGCGAGTTTGCAATCATGTAGGTTTTATCTTCTACGGTTTTATGCGGAGCGATAGCAAATCCATTTGAACCAGCAGGTAGTGAATATCGGGTGTATATTCCTAGCTTGTTTTCAAACATTCTGATGATATCATTTTGGACCATCGAGATCAAACTGAGGTTTAGAAGGTAAGTTTCAATGATATCGTGTGTAGTAATCGGGAATAGTTTTCGGTGCCGTATTTCTTTAGGGTGTATTGCGGCATATTGGTTAACTCCTGCGGTATAGGCTTCGATTATTTTTTTGAAATCACTTGAAAAGCTCGTATCGTACAACTCGGAAACAGTTTTCTCAGCATGCACAATAAAACTTAATGCATCCAGTATTGCTCCCTCTTTACCTGTTACTGAGCCTAGCATCTGCTCGCTTCCCAAGAGAGATTCTTGGACATCATAAAAATTATCTTCGCATTGCACCCATGCCAGGGCATAAGCAGCTTCGGCATCCGTTTTTGAATAGATATAAGGGACACCAAATTCATCCCGGAGGATGAGAATGTTTTCCGTATTGACATTTTGTGTAAACATTGCATTGAATGTGCAAAAGATCGCAAGTAAACAAAGTATAAATTTCATTAAGGCTGATTTATTTTTGGATGGTTTTAAAAATTATGCTCAGTAGTTTACCAAACTATTTAATGCCACAGCTGGGTAGGCTTTTTTTATGAGGGGCTCAGCTTCTAAGAAACTTAGATTGACTAAGAAACTGAAGGAATGTATTTTTGCTCCCTGACGCTCAAGAAGCTGTGCTGCAGCAATGGCAGTACCTCCAGTTGCCAACAAATCATCATGGACCATAACCTTCCAGTTTTTTTGTACATGCCCTTTGTGAATTTCTATAGAGGCTTTTCCGTATTCTAAATCGTAATAAATTTCATCTGTAGCGCCCGGAAGTTTCCCTTTCTTTCGCAAGGGTATGAATGGGAGGTTAAGGTGCTGAGCCAATAAGGTCCCAAACCAAAAACCTCTACTTTCAATAGCAGCTATAGCATCTGGTTTTTCCTTAATCGCATTTGCCAAAGCCTTAACCACTTTTTTTGTCAGCTCAGGGTAAAGCAAGACAGTGGTTAAATCTTTAAAAACAATTCCGTCCTTGGGGAAGTCGACAACATCTCTAATTATTTCTTTAAGTTCTTGCTCTAAACTCATTTTTCGAAGCTTAAGTAGGGGGTTATTTTAAGAATGGTTTCCTCATCAATTAGTCCATTATCACTAAAGTCATTTAAATTATTAATTTGACCATGGGCCTTGATGTAATTCAAAATGATATTTGCTAAATCTCCACTAATATACGGATGGCTTTTTAATTCATACCAACTTGCTGTATGGACTTTTATGGGAATTATTTTTGGTGATAATGTTAGTTGATCGCTAATACTTAAATAAACTTTATTATCTATACCATAAACCTCTTTTAGCTGCTTTATATTTTTAAATCCACCAAGAAGTTTTCTATACTTGATAATCCGTGAGGCATATACAGGGCCAATACCTTTAACTTTAGTAAGCCTTGAGGAGTCTGCTGTGTTAAGTTCTATTTTAACATAATCCTCCGGTTTATTTTTTTCTGCACGGTCATATGTGGGCTTTGAATCATCGTAAATTTTGGCTTTCCAATTAGATTTATCCAGGTTCGTGGTTTCTATTTGAATATAATCAGCCAACTCATCATATCGTTCTTGGCTTATTCCATAAACTGTCAGCAAATCTTCAGGTACTTTAAAACGACCACCTTTCGATCGGTAATTGATCAATATTGTTACAACATTTTCTTTTATTCCTAACAGTATAAGATCTTCTTTACTTGCGGTGTTTGGATCAAATGAAAAAAGTTGTGGGAGCGTTTTTTCTTGCCTCACTTCGGATGTTGGATCATCTATTGAGGATGGAGTGAAATGGGCAAACAAGTGCGTGTTGTCCTCAGGAATCTCTGCGGCAGGAAGCGTTAATATATAAACACGGGGTATTATAAAAACAAAGAGGATAAGTAGCACTAAGCTTATTATCCCTCTTTGTTCATTATTTGATAAATTAAAATACCCCTTTACAAGGTCATTCATTTGTATTTTTAATCGCGGTTAAGTAGTTCGCAAGTTCTTCTTTTACTTTTGGAAACAAAATAAGTAAGCCGATCATATTGGGAACCATCATTCCGAAAATCATTGCATCCGAGAAATCTAAGACATTGCCCATTTTAGCGGCGGAACCAATAACTACAAATACACAAAACATGATCTTGTAAGTCATTTCAATCGAACGGCCTTTACCAAATAGGAAAGTCCAAGATTGCAGGCCATAATACGACCATGAAATCATTGTAGAGAAGGCAAACAGAATCACTGCGATGGTTAATGCATAGGATGAATTCGGTATGTTTTTTTCGAAAACAAAGCTCGTTAAATCCACTCCGGACAACATTTGATTTGTTCCAGTAATCAAAGTAGCTCCATCAGTGCCACCAAATTGATAGAGTCCTTCTAAGTTCCCAATTACAATAACTAATGCAGTTATTGTACAAACCACTACAGTATCGATAAATGGCTCTAACAATGCTACTAAACCCTCACTCGCGGGATATTTAGTCTTTACCGCAGAGTGCGCAATTGCAGCAGAACCCACACCTGCTTCATTGGAAAATGCAGCTCTTTTGAATCCTTGGACTAAAACCCCTAGGACACCACCGGTAATTGCAGTGGGTGAGAAGGCCTTGACAATGATTGTGCTAATGGCCGCTGGAATTAGGGTGTAATTCATGAAAATAACGACTAAGGCTGCTCCTACATATATTAATGCCATAAAAGGAACAATTTTTTCTGTAACCTGCGCAATTCGCTTTATTCCACCAATAATCACAATTCCAACAAAAATTGCCATCACAATGCCAAATAACCAGCCTTTCCCTTGAATAAAACTTTCAGATCCACCAGTAACAGACTGGAAGATCTCAAAGGCTTGATTAGCTTGGAACATATTTCCACCTCCAAAAGAACCACCGATACATAAAATAGCAAAGGCAATAGCGAGAATCTTTCCTAGTCCACCTAGTCCTTTTTCTTTTAGTCCTTTTTTTAGGTAGTACATCGGACCACCATAAATTCTTCCATCTTCACCAACTTCTCTATACTTTACACCAAGGGTACACTCCACAAATTTGGAGGACATGCCGATTAGGCCAGCAAGAATCATCCAAAAAGTTGCACCTGCGCCACCGATCACAACAGCAACAGCCACACCTGCTATATTTCCCAAGCCCACTGTCGCACTTAAGGCAGCTGTTAATGCCTGAAAATGAGTCACTTCCCCCTCGGCACCCTCAATTCGCATTGTGTCTGGATTGTCTCTTTCACTAACATTGGCTTGATTTTCATCGACTTCTACATGCTCATAATCTCCCCGCACGGTTTTCAGGGAAATAGGTAATAATCTAATGTTTGGAAATCCGAAATATAAGGTGAAGAACGTGGCTCCAACAATTAAAGGAATGAGCACCCAGAAGAGCCCTACTTCATCAGTTATTGGGATTTGCCAAAAAATAATTTTTACAAACCACCCCGTAGCGTTACCAAATATTTGATCTATTTTTTCATCTAAGCCCATTGAACCTTGCTGAGCAAATACGTTTAAGGAAATCATTAAACTGCTAAAAAGAGTAAGCATTTTTTTCATAAAATATGTGATTTCACGCTAAAGTAAATAAAAAATTTAAGCAAATGCGAATTAATGATTAAACTTCTAATTGCAGACCGTCGTATGCCGCAATTACGTGTGCAGGTAGCTTTTTTTGTATGTCGGTATGTCGACCAAAACGATGGGATATATGAATGAGATAAGCTTTCTCAACTTTCATTTCATCAATAAAAGCTAATGCCTCTTCTAAGTTGAAATGGCTGTAATGGGGTTCTTCCCGTACCGCATTAATTACCAGTATTTTTGTGCCTTTTATTTTTTCCTTCGATTCTTCACTAACTGTTTTACCATCAGTGATGTAGGTGAAATCATCAATTCTAAAACTTGTAATGGGCATTTTGCCATGAAGAACTTCGATCGGCGTTATAGTTTTACCAAACAACTCAAAAGGCTCTTTATCGAAAGTGTTGAGAAGTAGATTAGGTGTGCCGGGATACTTATTTTCTGCAAAGGCATAGGCAAACATATTGGTAATCATATTGGATGCTAGTGCATCGGCATAAACGGGCATATCTTTTCCTTGGGAAAAATTAAAAGCTCTTAACTCGTCCAATCCACCAATATGATCAAAATGTGAGTGAGTGATTAATACCGCATCCAATTGTGTGACACTTTCTCTCAACATCTGCTGACGGAAATCGGTACCAACATCGATAACTACTTTTTTATCACTCCATTCTAACAAAACGGCACAACGTAATCGCTTATCTCGCCAATCCGAAGAGGTGCAAACCAGGCATTTGCATGCGATGAGTGGGACACCACTGGATGTACCTGTGCCTAAAAATGTAACTTTCATGGATGCTTAGAGTTGTGGTACTAAGATATGAATTAGCGGAATGGTATTTACAAATTGTTAATGTTTAATGAGATTGCAGTCTGATATGATTGCCTAGATTCAATCCGATAAGAAACCAAATTTGCTTAAAACTTACTCGAAAACTTCAACCATTACCAAGCTGCCATAAGCTAGTCCTAATAGTCCAGCAGCATTTGCACGATTCATGCTTATTTCAAGATAGCCCGCATCATTAAACAAGGCTAAGACTTCTCCCTCAGGGACGTCACTATAGTGTTTACTTATACTACCAATCTTGTGTTGCCTAAAGGAAATCAAGAATTGTTTGTCTCCAACAAATTCATCAAATAGTTTCTTATTTATATTAACTACAAGATTATCAAATCCATCGATGTAAAATACTGACCCCCGGATAAGATCTGGCATGACAATGGCCTGAATATTGTTGAGTACTTTGTAAGAATTTGTTTTTACAGAGATTGCTTCAATTTGATTCCCGGTTATATGCTCAATGATCGTACCTAAGGATTGATGCAGCTCCTGAAAGGTGAAAGTTTTAGTTAAATGCTCAAAAGCAAAAGCTTCAAAATCCTCATCGGGAAACATTAAACAGATTAATCCATTATCGGGTACAACAAAAAATAGTTCTTGCCTTTTTACGATTAAGAAACGACTATTTCCTTCTCGAATATTGATACTTGCAATATGAATAGAGCCTGCAGGAAAGGTTCTTGAAGCGTTTTTTAAAATATACGCTCCAGATAGAACATCAAAAGGTTTGATTTCATGGTTAATGTCAACTATAATTATATCTTTGTTAGCATGGTATAGTTGACCTTTAAGTGCACCTACGAAGTGGTCTTTTGTTCCATAATCAGATGTCAGGCTTACTAAGGGCATGAATAAAATTAATTAACTAACCCACCAAAATTAATCATTTGAGCGAAATAACCATTAAAATAGAGCAAGTTAATCCGATAGATTTTTTCGGTGTTAATAATTCGAAGTTAAATGTACTTAAAAAAAAGTTTCCATTACTAAAAGTTGTCAGCCGAGGTACGAAAGTAAAAGCTGCAGGAAGTGACGAGGAGTTGACCCTGTTCGAAGAAAAGGTTGAAATTCTTTTAAAATTTTTAGAAAAGTACGGCAAGCTTACTACACTTGATATTGATGAGCTTTTAAATGACTCTGAAAAAGTTGCTGAATCATTGCCCACGGATAACAGGAATGTTCTCGTTTATGGAGCCAATGGAAATATTGTCCGTGCTCGAACAGCCAACCAAAAGAAGTTAGTAGAGTCTAGTGAGCAAAATGATATCGTTTTTGCTGTGGGTCCAGCGGGAACTGGCAAAACCTATACTGCAGTTGCTCTTGCTGTCCGTGCTTTAAAAGACAAACAGGTTAAACGAATAATTTTAACTCGTCCTGCTGTGGAAGCTGGTGAGAGTCTCGGTTTTTTGCCAGGTGATCTAAAGGAAAAAATTGATCCTTATTTACGCCCCTTGTATGATGGCTTGTATGACATGATTCCCGGTGAAAAATTATCCTATTTAATGGAGAATAGAATCATTGAAGTTGCTCCGTTGGCTTTTATGCGGGGAAGGACCTTGGATAAGGCATTTATTATTTTGGACGAGGCGCAAAACTGCACGGTTTCTCAATTGAAGATGTTCTTAACTAGAATTGGCCCAAGCGCTAAGTGCGTCATTACAGGTGATCGAACACAAATTGATTTGCCGAGAAATCAGAAGTCGGGATTAGGAGTGGCAATTAATATGCTTAAAAATATCAAGGGCATAGGGACTGTTGAATTGACAACTTCAGATGTCCTTCGTCACCGTCTAGTGAGTAAAATCATTACTGCTTTTGATAAATACGCGGAGTAAGTTTTAACAATTTATTAAAACTAGATAAATACTATTGTACAAACTCCGCTACTATGCTTTGACTTTATTCGCGTTACTGGGTTGAATAAAATCCCATTTATTTCCATACAAATCTTCAAAAATGACAACAGTACCATGTGTTTCTTGTTTAGGCTCGCTTATAAAAGCCACCTTTCGTTCTAGCATTTTTTTATAATCGCTCCAAAAATCATCTGTAAACAAGAAAAGGAATACTCTCCCGCCAGTTTGATTTCCTATATATTTGGCTTGTTCTTCATTGGCTGCTTTTGCCAAAAGTAAAGCACATTCTTTTGCGCCAGGAGGAGCGACTAGCACCCAGCGTTTTTCAGGACTAAGAACGGTATCTTCTATGAGTTTGAAGTCAAGAATTTTGGTGTAGTAATCAATCGCCTCATCATATTCTCGAACGACAATGGATAAATGAGCTAAGTGTTGTTTCATAATCGAATAAACCAGTCCTTTAGAGCTTTTCTTTTTGTTTAAAATGAAGTGCAAAATTTAATCCTACGCGGGTATGAGAACCATTAAAACTTTGATAGCTGCCAAAATCGGGTTCAAGTGAAACGGACAAATCGTCGGTAATACTATAATTGAATAGGTGCGCGTCAACAGATGCATCGACTATATTTAGGGTGTAGAATACACTGAGAAGGATAATGCTTAAGTCCAAGCTTCTTTTCGCGTCTTCACGCTTAACGTTAAGTGGGTTCTGACCTGTCACTCCCATGAAGGAGCCTGAGGTATTTGGATCGTTGTCGATTTCAAGTTTGTAAGCATCCGTGTACCCCTTTAAATTTTTGACATTGATACCCACCCATGTTCCAAGTGCGCCTAGTCCACCATAGACAATCGGTAGCTTCCAGTATTTTTTATTGTATACCTGGCCAGATCCAGGAAGTACTGCTGACAATAATGCAGCTTTTTTAGGGGATTGCCTCTTCATTAAAATGACCGTGTCTTGAGGTTGTTTGAATACCTCGCTTTCCACAACTTGCTCAACTTGTGCATGGCATAAATTACTTATACATATCAGACCAAGAAGGAAGAAAAAATTACGCATACCTCTATGCTTAATTTTCTAAGAAATCACTCAATCGTTCAAGGTCATCGTCATTATGGAAGTATATCGTAATTTCACCACTTCCGTTTTGCTTCGGTTTTATCTGAACTTTTGCGCTAAGATTACTTGCCAAACGATCTTGTAATTTTTGATAAGCTAAAGGGAGCTTCTTCGGTGAGGCCTTGCTTTTACCTTGCTTATTGTTTTGCTTAATTAAAGACTCTGTTTGTCTTACGGATAAGCTTTTACTTCCTATTTCTCTGAAAACATACAATTGCATAACTATGTCGTCAATACCTGCTAAGGCACGAGCATGTCCCATGCTTATAGCTTTGCTTTTAAGTCCACTTTGAATGTCTGGGGGA
>JADHRO010000090.1 GCA_016777395.1 Chitinophagales bacterium
ATCTAAACATTCTCTTTTTGGGGCTTCAAAAGTTGCTGCGGACATCTACGTACAGGAATATGGCAGATACTTTGATATGCCCACATGTTGCTTGAGGGGCGGTTGCCTGACAGGACCAAGTCATTCAGGGGTGGAACTACATGGATTTTTGAGTTACTTAATCAAATGCAATATAATTGGCAAAAAGTATACAATTTTCGGGTATAAGGGTAAACAAGTAAGGGATAATATTCATAGCTATGATGTTTCTAAATTTATTGAAGAGTTTATTAAAGCGCCCCGAATTGCAGAAGTGTATAACATTGGAGGTGGAAGAGATAATTCTGTGTCTATTCTTGAAGCTTTTGATTTGATTGCCTCAATATCTGGTAAGGAGATGGTTTACGAATATTCCGACCAAAATAGAGCGGGCGACCACATGTGTTACATCTCTGATTTAAGTAAAATGAAGGCACATTATCCAAATTGGGATATTACAAAGGATTTGAAAACAACCTTTGAAGAAATATACATAGCTGGCAAATAAAAAAAATCTTGATCTTTTGAATCAAGATCATGTGGGTAAAGTAGTTTAAATGGGAAAGAGGGTTTATTTTGCGGAGTTAGACGGTTTAAGAACTCTAGCTTGCCTGTTGGTTGTTGTTGGGCATTCATTTAGAGAGGCATTTTCAAACTTAGCCAAACACTCTTTTTTTGATAATGGTGTTTACACTCATTTTATTTCTACAATTGGAGCTGGAAAAGAAGGAGTATCAATTTTTTTTGTTTTAAGTGGCTTTCTCATAACATACTTACTCTTAAAAGAGATTGAAGACAAAGGAAAGATTCATGTTGGAAAATTCTACCTCAGGAGGGCGTTAAGAATTTGGCCACTATATTATGCTGTCATGTTCTTTGGATTGTTTTTATATCCAAACATTGTAAATCTTGCTGGCCAAGAATATAATGAAGAGTTAAACTATATATTGAACCTTACGTTTTTAAACAATTTTGTTATGTTGAATACAATTGGACAAAATGTTGAAACGTATCTTCCACACGTTCAAATCGCATGGTCTGTTGCTATTGAGGAGCAATTTTATTTGTTTTGGCCTTTGCTGTTCTTGTTTAAACCGACTAAAAAATCACTCCCTATATTGTTCGGGATGTTGCTAATTATTTCCATCGGGTTTTATATGTTGAATAGGAATAATCCTGGAGCTTTATATTTTCATATTTTAGGACAAATTCACAATCTTGTTTGGGGGGGGATTGGAGCGCTATTAATTTTTTATAACAAACAAATAAAAGAGCTATTTAATAATCTGAAAAATCGGCATCGATGTTTGATTTATTTAATTGGAACAATTATGTTTGTCTTTCGGAATGACCTTTTACAATATTTGGATTATTACTTTTTAAGAACAATGCTTAGCTTTTTCTATACCTTTGTTATTCTTGACCAATCTCTAAATATTTCTGAAAAGTTTAAGTTTAATAAAACTGGCTTCTTTGTGGCTTGGGGTAAATATTCGTATGGAATGTACTTGTTACATTTTATAGGGCTTTTATTGATTAAGAATGTATTTGATTTTATTAACGTCAGATTAGTCCAAAACGAATTTTTTAGTTATAAAGAAAGTGTTTTAGGTGGGTTTATGGTAGGCATAATAGGTGTGGTTTTAGGGTTTATTCTAGCGTACTTAAGTTACCATTTTTATGAAAAACCATTTTTAAAATTTAAAAACAGGTTTAAAGCATAAGATTAAAAGGACCTACGATTGGATTGAAGAGCAGGTAAATGATGCTAAATAAAACCTTATATTTTTTAAGTTTATGAGCCCCTTTTTTTCCATTATTCTCCCAACCTACAATCGAGCGCATATCTTGCCAAAGGCAATAGAGAGTCTCCTCAAACAGCAGTTTGAAGATTGGGAGTTGATAGTGGTAGATGACGGTTCGTTGGATAACACGAAGGAAGTAGTAGAAGCCTTTGACGAACCAAGAATTCAATATGTTTATCAAGAAAATGCGGAAAGATCTGCTGCAAGAAACAATGGAATTGGACTCGCCAAAGGACAGTATATAGGTTTTTTGGATAGCGACGACCAATTTCATGAAAAGCATTTGGAAGGCCTATATAGAGCTATTAATGAGCATGAGGGTAAAGAATTTATATATGTAATTAAGGGGCTTGCGATTAATGAAGCATTAAAAACTGAAGCGAAAATCCATCTTAAGGAAGGGAAATCGGATATAGAGACCGTATTGCTCAACTCCATCACTCCAGGACAGTTTGTCGTCCCTGCACCTATTATGAAGGAATGTCTTTTTGACAAGGATATTCGAATTAGTGAGGATACCGAAGTATTGGTCCGTTTAATCCAAAAAGCCAAGTTAAAAATCATCGACCAGTATACTTTACACTATTACCAACATGAAGATAATTCGGTAAATACAGATAAATACAATGCATTTTGGGATAGAAAAAACACCTTAGAATATATTTTTAAACAACTGTCTAGCAATTCGCTGTCAAAGTCCTTCCAAAGAATGATTTTGAGTAACTGTTATTTTGGGATTTATCGATATCACAAAGCACAGGGAAATAAATTTCAGGCAAAGTGGAATATATTTCTTGCAATTTTTAAATATCCGAGACTTCGGTTAAAGGAGAAAGTGCATTTACTCTTTAAGGGTTGATGAAAAAATAGACCTGGAATTGAGTTTGTATACTTGTTGCTTTGATATATTTATGAGTAAATCTTAAGCTAAATAAAGTATTTTTACATCGAACCTAGAATGGAATGTTATTTAACTCTTTAGACTTTGCCATATTTCTACCTATTGTCTTTGCGCTGTATTGGCTGTTAGATAGGTTTAATGTGCGTTATCAAAACGTGCTGATCGTAGCTGCGAGTTATTTTTTTTATGGATGGTGGGATTGGAGATTTTTATCCTTGATTCTTTTCAGTACGATAGTAGATTATACCGTCGGGAATGGCTTAAAGAATACGGAGGACAATCTTAAGCGGAAGATGCTGCTTTGGACAAGTATCGTGGTGAATCTTGGCTTTTTAGGTTTTTTTAAGTACTACAATTTCTTCTTAGATAATTTTATAGAGGCCTTTTCATTTTTTGGTGGAGAGTTTAGTAGTCAATCGCTGAAAATAATTTTACCCGTAGGAATAAGTTTCTATACTTTTCAAACTTTAAGTTATACTATAGACGTTTATAAAAAGAATTTAGAGCCCACGAAAGACTTCATCTCCTTTTCGGCTTTTGTTAGCTTTTTCCCTCAACTCGTTGCTGGTCCGATTGAACGCGCGACAAATTTGTTGCCACAGTTTTATGATAAAAGGAAATTCGACTATTCAAAAGCTGTTGACGGATTAAGGCAAATATTGTGGGGGCTATTTAAGAAGGTGGTTATTGCGGATAACTGTGCAGAATATGCAAACATGATATTCAATAACTCTGCAGAGCACTCTGGCAGCACGCTTGTGTTAGGCGCCGTCTTTTTTACCTTTCAAATTTATGGTGATTTCTCAGGGTATTCAGACATTGCAATTGGGGTATCTCGTTTGTTTGGGTTTGATTTAATGAAGAACTTTGCCTTCCCTTATTTCTCAAGAGATATTGCGGAGTTTTGGAGACGATGGCACATTTCCCTGTCTACTTGGTTTAGAGATTATTTATATATCCCATTGGGTGGAAGTCGCGGAGGTAAATGGATGCAAGTACGTAATACCTTCGCTATATTTATTGTCAGTGGGTTTTGGCATGGAGCCAATTGGACATTTATTGTTTGGGGAGCTTTAAATGCGATTTACTTCCTGCCTCTACTTTTATTGAATAAGAATCGATCTAATTTGGATATAGCGGGTAAAGGAGGCTTGTTTCCTAAAGCAAGAGAAGTGTTCGAAATGATGGGAACCTTTGGCTTAACAGTTATCGCTTGGATCTTCTTTAGAGCAGATAGTTTGGGGCATGCATTTTCATATATTCAAGGGATATTTACAGAGTCTCTGTTTAGGATGCCGACTATCCTTCCAAAATTGGTATTAGCACTTCTTGCTTTCTTCTTGGTCATAGAATGGGTAGGCAGAGAAGGAGAATTTGCCTTGAATCAACTACTTTTAAAGTGGAATAGAATGATCCGTTGGAGTTTTTATTTGATTATTGTGGCAATGATTGTTTTGTTTTCGGGCAAACAACAAGAATTTATCTACTTTCAGTTTTAAGTTGAGCAAATGAATAAGTTTTTAAAGGATATTGGAATTTTTTTGGTTTTGCTGGCCTTATTGCTCTTTGTAGCCATGTTCATCACTAAGCTTACTGTTCAAAACAGGGTAAGTTATAATATTGACCAGAGTGCTTCTAGTATTGTGCTTGGTCACTCGCATTCAGAATGTGCATTTAATGACGAACGTATACCGGGATTAGAAAATCTGTCTATTTCAGGAGAGGCATATTTTTATACATATACCAAATTGAAAGAAGTTGTTTCTAGTAACGAGAATGTCGACTTAGTTTTTATTGAGTTTACAAATAATCAAATCAGCGAATCGATTAATGATTGGGTTTGGAAGGAAAAGTATCTTTCCTATCACTATGCTATTCATAGTGCTTTCATTGATTGGCGGGATAAGTTGTTAATCCTAAAAAACAATCCACGAGGGTATATTGCCAATCTCCCGGTGGTTTTTAAAAGCATGTTGAAAAGTGCGCTAAAAGGCGAAAATTTACCATCCGTATATGGCGGATATACCGCTTTAGAGGGCGACTTGTTTGATTATGAAAAAAAGGATCCTAAGGAAGGGGAGAATAAGGAAGATTTTGTAATAATTAATGAAAAAATTTCAGAGATACAGTTAAATTATTTAGATAAAATCATTAGCTTTTTAGAAGAAAAAAATATTCAAATGTGTTTAATTCGCTCTCCAGAACATGAAAGTTATTCTGGTTTGGCAAATGAAGATACTTATCAAGATGTATTAACGAATAGGTTTGTAGATGTGCGATTTGTAGATTTAAAAGATTTTCCTTTAGGTAAAACGCATTTTAGAGATCCAGAACATTTGAATAGTACAGGTGCAAATATTGTATCTGATTGGTTGGGAAATCTTTTAGATCAGGACCAATTCTTTAATTCGGAGAAGAAGCATTGGACGTTCAAAGAATTGGAGGAAAATTATAATAATTAGAACATGGGTATAATAGGAAAAATTATATACTCTCCTTTTTCTTCTAAGGAAAAGGTTGAGAAGTACCAGCAAATTATTCGCGATGAGGAATGGAAGTGGCTACGTAATGAAATACCAGGCAATAGTAAATTTCTAGACGTTGGATGCGGCGCTGGCTACACCATGCAAAAAGTAACTGAAGATTTAAATTGCGATTGTGTTGGCATAGACCCAGATCCGGGTGCGCATGGAGTGGGACGCTACACGAAAGAAATGGTTCAATCGAATAAAATTTTACAAGGCTTTGCTGAAAATCTTCCATCTCGTGACAAGGAATTTGATGTTGTATTCTCTTCTCATGTATTGGAGCATGTAAATGATGAGCAAAAATCATTACAAGAAATGAAGCGGGTGCTGAAAGATGATGGGGTGTTGATTATAGGAATGCCTACAGCTACCATGACTTGGATTAGTTTTTTCTCTCAGCTCTTTCTACTCACGCATATTCGTATCTATGAGTTCATTAAAGGCTTGCTTTCAAAAAAAATATTCAAGTTGCTAAAGCGAATTTTTGTTTATCGTTCACATAGTTATCCAAGAGCTCAAACCATTTTTTATGATTTCATGCACTATAGAGTAAGTAATTGGACTAAAATTGTATCTAGCGAATTTGAAATAGAGAAAACATTAGAGCCATGTTTATACCCATATCCAGACTATTTTCAATGGTTTAAAATCCACCATTCAAAAATTGTATCTAGCAGTATATTTTTTATTTGTAGAAAGAAGAAATGAAAATATTACACATTATTCCAAGTTTAGAAATCGGTGGTGCAGAAAGGCTTGCTATTGATATAGTTGGGGCTTTAAATAAAGTTGACAAAATTGATGCTAGCTTGGTGGTCCTTCATGATAATATTGCATATGATGTTAGTTCAATTGAACAAGTCTTAAAAGTAATCCCTGCCAAAATTCATCTTTCTATTTATCGCAGAAATAAATTTGATTTAGCAAAACTTCAAAACTATGTTGATGAATTTGCTCCAGACGTTATTCACACGCATCTCTATGAGGCGGAAATTATTGCCAAATCATTAAGATATTCCAAAGCAAGTTGGTTCTGCCATTTTCATGACAACATGCCACAAATGGCGAGGTTCTCCTTAAAAACTGTCTTCAACAAATCTTTGCTAATTAATTTTTTTGAAAGAAGCTATTTATTGCAAAAAATTAAGGCATTTAAAAACAACTATATAGCCATATCGCAGGACACAAAGAACTATGCTGAGAAGGTTTTGGGGAAGAAAGCAAAGGTGACCTACCTTAAAAATGCTATCAGTTTCAATAAGTTTTTCACTACAATAAAGGTGCTAGACAAGAATAAGGTTCTTAAATTAATCAATGTAGGCAGTTTTCAGCATAAAAAAAACCAGCAGTTTTTAATGGATGTAGTGAATCTATTGGTGAAGTCTGGGATCCAGGTTCAATTGGATTTATTGGGGGATGGTGAACACAAGAAAGACGTAATGCAAAAATGTGAAGGACTAGGCTTAAAAGAGTATGTAAATTTTAGAGGCAATGTGAAGGATGTGCCACGGTATTTGGGCCAATCTGACATGTATGTCCATTCGGCATACTATGAGCCTTTTGGTCTAGTTCTCCTAGAGGCTATGGCAGCTGGCTTGCCTGTGGTTTCTCTTAATGCCCGAGGTAACGAGGATATTACTATTCACGGTGAAAATGGTTACATTTTCCCAGAAGCAAATCCACAAGAATTTGCGACTTGTATTCAATCACTTTCGGAAGATGCGGATTTATACAAACGAATTGCCTCAAAAGGTCAGGAACTTGCACGTGAATATGACATTTTAGATTACACGAAGAATCTGATTGGATTATATAAAGAATCAGTTAAGAATTGATTCCTTCAATAAATCGCTTATAGTTCTTTTCTGCGTTATAATGCTCCTTCCAAAATTGAAGTGTAACTTGACGCATGCTTGTTTGAGTTTCCTTAGATAAAAGCCAATGGGCTTCCAATAATTTGCAGATATCTTCAGCAGTCGGGTTTGCAGGTAGAAGGTACCCGTTTTGAGCATGATTGATGATCTCAGCTACTCCTCCAACCTTTGTTCCCACGCATGGTATACCAAAACTTTGTGCTTCCATCATACTTACAGGTATCCCTTCAGATGATGATACATTAATAAACAGGTCTATCTTATTGGTTCGATAGAACTCCATAACCGCTGAATTTTTCATCTGACCTAAGAATGAGAAATGTGCTGTCGGCAAAGATTTTTCGGCTTGATCACTCAAAGATTTCTGAAGAGATCCGTTTCCAATGTGATGCCAATGGAAGGGGAAATCAGCAAGACTTAAAGCTTCTATAATTAAATGAACTCTTTTTAATGGAATAATTGATGAGCAACTAACTATATTCAGCCTTGTCATCTCCCTTTGTTTGCTCAATTTAGCTGCGGAATTAATAGTACCTAGCCTAGATACTTTTCCAAATTTTGGATTTACTCCCGAAATTGACCTAAAGTAGTCCAACCCGTTTTGGGATATGAAGAAAATATTGTCAAGATTCTGGGAAAGGAAAGGGCGTAAGGGTAAATAATTTGATGCATGGCGTTCAAAATAAACATCCCAGCCATGGGCTCTTGAAACAAATAAACTATGAGGGTATTGGTGTTTAATCAAGCCCATTGCTATAGCACTATCATCAGTCCAATACGAGTATATAATTTGTTTAGAATTGTACTGTGTTATCTCTTGTAATTTCCTTATTGTATGGTAAGCTATAAAAATCTGACCAAGGATAATTTTGAATTTATTAACCCCATTTTGAGAGAAGAGCACGCGGAATATTTCTTGCAGAACCCCTTTTTGAAACAAGTAAGATAGCGCGCCT
>JADHRO010000091.1 GCA_016777395.1 Chitinophagales bacterium
AGAAGTTTCTTGTGGGTAATTATCAGCGTCGATTGAAAGGGTAACAATGTCGTAATCTGAATCGACAACTGTACTTGTGAAGGCTGAATTATTTACTAAATCACCATCGATTTGGCTGTTGACATTGATTAAGTCAAAGCTTATTGTATTATTTGAACCTGGACTTAGATTATCGTCAAAAATGATACTTAGGATGTCTTGTTCTTGAGAAGAGATATCCACGTTAAAACTAAAATTACCCAAACTTACCCCATTGATTATTAGTTCAATTTCTAAATCATTGATTGTTGATTCGCCATGGTTTGTAACCATAATATCCGCTCTAATTTTATCGTCGCAAATGGCTTCTACTTCAATGATATCAAGGGATCCGTCTAATAAATGCAACTTAGATAAAACTATATTTAAAGTATCATTATTTCCATATTCATCATCCACATCTTTGACAATACCTGTGAGGTTGTAATCGCCAACTACTGAAAAGTCCTGTGCTATGGAAAATTGAAAATCAGCATTGGAAAACGGTTCAATGGTATCTGCAATGTTTAAAGTTTCTGCTAATTGCCCATCCACCAACAATGATATTTCAAAATCACTCATATCGAAGAGTCCTTTATTGGCAATATTAGCGGTAACGAGTTCACTGTTGCCGAGGCTGGATGAAGATTGGGGATTTACAAAAGCTGTGATTCCTAAATCATTGTTGGCCTTGATATCTGCCCAAAAGGAAACCCATGGTCTAGCTTGTTTTATTATTAGTTGATCTTGAGCAGTAACCTTGTACTCAATATCCATGGCAAAGCCTTCTGCGCCCTCAACATCGTATAGCGTAGCAAATTCATCATGAATAACAGTTAGGAAATCTCTCATTTGATTAAGGTAGGCTTGGTCCATAACTAACTCGCCAGTATTGACGAGGTTCGACAATCTTAAAACCAAGTAGCCCGCTCCCTGAAGTGCATCTTCATAAAGCAAAATTTCTTCTGGGATTGAATTTGCTTCAGGGTTTGTAATCAACGATTCGCCTAATTGCGTATTGAGATAAAAGGTGCTATCCGTTTCATAAATTGGATCAATACTAATACCTACACCATTGGATTTTTCTTCTTGAAAATTGGGGTGACACAAAACGCCCATTGCAGCAATAAAATGATCAACTCTGTAGAAGTCTCTTTCTTCAAAAGCTCTAAAATTCCACATGCTTGCATAAACTTGTTTAATGGATTTTGAGATATGCCCTTCATCAAGGTATTGCGTTTTGGAGGTGTATAAGCCTGCACCACTAAAACCAGGTAAATCTTCATTATTTGTGCTTGAACGGCATCTAACTGTCGTTCCTACAGGAAAGTTATCATGCATAGCTTGCAATTCGTCTAACATCCATTGAGGCATTGGAGCATCTTTTATATCTTTCCTGAAATCCTTTAACCGATCAATTCGAAAATTTAGATCATTAATAAACGCAGGATTATTTATCATGACTTCAGCCTCCTCGTAAAAATTATTGAATTTCATGAATTCATCATAGAAGTAAAAAGGTATTCCAAAACCATCGGGAATAGTACCCGCTGGAAATCCGAAAGACCTCATGGTAGCTACATTTGAGCATTTTGCTCCAAATGAAGTGGCCATCTCAAACTCTATAGAGTCAAGTGCTAAAATTGTGGTTTGACTTAAATCTCGAATAGGGATTTGTTCTTCAGTAGGTCGTAATTCTTCATACCATGTATTAACCTCGCTAAGTGTCGCTTCCCTTATATAAAACTTATCACTCTCTACTTTATAGTAAATATACCCGTTTAACAAATTCTCTATAGAATCAATTGATAAAGGGTCTTTTATGTATGCATTGGGGACATTATCTTGAATAGCTCTCAAATTAACATGCGAAAGAGGAGTTTGAATCACTGACGTTATTATACCCCCTACTCTTGGCAAAGAATTTGGCAACGCATCATACAAAACGATATCTCTCGATCCCGGGCTTTCATCAAGAGCCATTTGCTTAAAGAAGCCGTAGCCTTCTGCTTCATGAAAAGGAATGTAATTGACTTCTGCAAAAACTTCCGACTCCAAGACTACATCTATTCTGGAGCCCACAAAATCTTGAGCATAATTATTGAGATAATTATTTTCATCATTCTGCCCAATAAAGTGATTCATGTTGTTCTGAAGAAAGGGCATATTAGCTACAAGCAATTCATACGTTCTTTGGGTTGCTTCAAAATCTTTAGCATCTCCAAAAGAGAAATTGAACGAATATGTCCCAATAACTCCGCCAGGAGTAATTACATTAGGATTAAAAACAATCTCACCTGAGCTATCATCACCAGTTACAGAGGCCCCAATTCCACTCCAAAAAGAAGCGTGGATAATGTATGTATTGCTATTGATAAAATAAACCTGCGGATTAGGTGAGTCTCTATCAAGTATACCGAACTTAACATACAATTGATCATCTAGAAATGGAGCCCAACCAACATTTTGAACTGTAGCTAAATCTGTGAAAGTTTGTGCATCGGGTATTGAGGTGGCCCCATCAATAAGTGGTATTGGGGATGCAAAGTTTAGCGGTGCATCCGTCGGCATATTATTAAACTCGGTAATGTCATCCATCCCATCCCCATCCGAATCATCCGGATTTGCTATGTTGTGTTCTGTTATGGTATAGTTCGCTTCTGGGTAAGCTGCAGCTGGTTCTGAAATAACCATTGTTCCGTTAACACCCATAGTCATTGAGGTTATCCATTCAAAGGTGGGACTATGTTGAGCAGTAAGGGTATAGTATTTATTTGCTTGCGCCTGAATTGATAATTGCACTTGGCCGGCACTATTTACTGAATAATTATCAATTGTAACTTGTGCAGAGCATACACTGCAAATCGCAATTATCCATAATAGGGATAGAATCATTGGTCTTCTCATTTTTCTATATTTTTTTCGGTTTAGAGATAAGTAGTTTCTTTTTTTATCATTCTACCTATCCATCAAAAAATAGCCTTGGCTTCTTACATGTAAAGATAGTATGATTAATTTGTTAAAAAAAGACAAATTTTATCGAGTGTAGTCTTGTCGGAATGTGAAAAGCCTCAGGTCGAATTATCAACTGCTTATGAATGTCCTTTAGTCAGTTTATTCGACCTAAAATAGCTTTCATATTTCAATCCTTACAACTAAAAGCGGAATGAAATAAATGAATTCGACCACTATTTTTACTTATGACGACTTGGTATATTCGGTTGTAAATATCTAGATCGAATGCTTCTATTTTTTCTCCAATCAAAAGACCTGCTAAAACACCAGTCGTATTGCTATGACCAACAACTAGAACATCTTTTTTACAGCCTAACAATACTTCAGAAAAATCTTGGAGTTCTGCTGCATTATAATCCTTAATTTTTAGTCCTTTGGCCTCAGCTGTTGGCAGTGCCGTGTTTTTAGTTCGCATATAGTTTGTGCTATAGACTGCTTCTAGATTTATATCCTGAAAAAAATTACTTAGTTGATTTGCTCGTTGTTTACCACATGGAGTAAGTGCTGGATCGGCGTAACTGTCAACGCTTAAATCCTTTTCTGCGTGTCTAACCAAATATATGGTAAATATATCGCTATTATTTTGTGCAGTGATGTCAGTTTTAAATCCTAAAACTATCAGAACTATTAAGATATATTTTATTTTCATTTGCTAAAATTAAATTGTTCTATTTTCATTTAAAGCAACAAACATACCATTTACTTATGATTAATGTTTTGCTTGCGCCTAATTAGAAATAGCCGATTTACTGACAACTTCAACATAAGCTTCTTCCATTATAAAAATTTGTTTGAAGATGAAATTTAAAATTGTTGGGAATAAGCCTCCTCGAAATAAATATTCTATCGGTATTGACTGTTTTTTTGTTTAATTATTTACATACTTTTTATTCATCTTTATATCCGAAATGAAAAAACTATTAGTCATTGGTCGCACCTTTCCTGAGCCCAAAACTACAGCAGCAGGTGGTCATATGATGGATCTTTTGAGATTTTTTCAAAAAATGGAATATCAAATTATCTTTACTAGTACGGCAAGCTTATCGGAACATTCAGCCCAATTAGAAGCTCTTGATATACCTTTTCAAAATATTGTTTTAAATGATTCTAGTTTTGACGACTTGCTGCTAGAATTTCAAGCTGATGTGGTTTTATTTGATCGTTTTATAACAGAGGAACAATTTGGTTGGCGGGTAAATGAGGTGCTTCCTGATAGTATTAAAATACTGGATACGGAAGATTTACATTTTTTACGACGTGCGAGAGAAAGCGCCTTGAAAGCGAATGAATCTTTTTCATCAGATCACTTATACAACGACTATACGAAAAGAGAATTGGCGAGTATCTTACGTTGTGACTTAACTTTAATTGTTTCAGGGGTTGAAATGAATTTGTTACAAGAGACTTTCAACATACCCCAAGCACTCTTGATGTACTTGCCCTTGTTGGTAGATCCTATAAGCAAAACAGAAAATACATCTTTTACAGAACGAACACATTTTATAAGTGCAGGGAATTTTCTTCACGCACCTAATCTTGATGCAGTGAAATTTTTGAAACATGAAATTTGGCCTTTGATAAGGGCTCAGCTTCCTCAAGCTGAACTTCATATTTATGGTGCTTATGCTCCAGAACATGTCCAGCAGATGCATCAAGCTAGCGAGGGATTCATGATTGAAGGTTGGGTAGAAAATTTAGATGAAGTTATGCAAAATGCTAGAATTTGTTTGGCTCCCATTCGATTTGGCGCCGGACTCAAAGGGAAGTTAATGGATGCTATGCGCAATGGTCTCCCTATGGTATCAACGCCCGTTGGGGTAGAGGCTATGTATGGCAAATTTCAGGTACCCGGTCTAGTTGCTAAAGATGCAGATTCAATAGCGAAGGCTGCAGTGGATTTATACACGAATCAGGCTAAATGGGAATCATGTTTAGCGGATATCCATGTAATCTTGTATCAAAGATTCAATAAAACTCATTTCAACAAGGTTTTTGAGGCGCGCTTAGGGAAGCTGCGACTCAATCTTAGGGAACATCGCAAACAACATTTTTTCGGCCAGATCCTTCAGCACGAGAGCCTACGAAGCACGAAGTACTTGAGTAAATGGATTGAAGAGAAGAGGCAATAGGGTATTACAAGATTCAGCGCTCTTTGTAAGCAAATACCTTTGAAATCTGTTGAAAAAACTAGGCATAATCGACGATTACCTTAACTTTTTTTATTTTTTGCTGATTGCACTTCTCAACTGCTTGTTTTGCACATACTGATTTGACCGCAACATAGCATGCTCGGTCTTTGACTTCAATCATTCCAACAGCCGTTTTATCTAACCCTCCTTGCTGACACATAAAGCCCAATATATCACCTTTGGATACTTTATGCATTTTACCGGCACTAATATATAGGGTGGTAAATTCAGGTTCAGTTATCGTTGAAGCGCTATTTTCAGGTTTGAAGCGTATGGGGCTTTCCTGCATATATTCGGGCAGCTGCTTGCCTTCTGTTAAAATTAGAAACACCTTTCCATGTTTATCCATTCTTGCCGTACGACCATTGCGATGAATAAAAGTATCTTCTTTACTAGGTATTTGAAAATGGACAATATTCTTGATTTCTGGGATATCCAAGCCTCTTGCTGCTAGATCTGTAGCTAACAATATATGGTTGCTTCCATTTCTAAATTTGAGTAAAGATTTTTCTCGTTCCTCTTGGTCTAAATCGCCATAGAAAACGCTATGAGGCAACTGCGCTTCAAAAAGAAAATCGCTGACTTCTTCAATATCTTTTTTGAAATTGCAAAACACAACAGTTGACTCTTGATCAAAATTTCGCAACAAATAATCTAGCTTGGTCAACTTTTCTTGCCAAGGCATTTCTACAAAATAATAGCTCAGCTTGGGTGCTAAATCTTGATCAAGAAAATTAATTTCATGCGGAGTTTTCATTCGGAAGTAGCCAGGCAGCTCACTGATTTTTGTTGCAGATGTTAGCATGGTTTGTTTAATATGGGGAAGATGATAAAGAATGCGTTGCATCTCCTTACTAAACCCTAATTCTAAACATTTATCATATTCATCAATTACTAGAGAGCGGATATGGTTAGTGTTAAAAGTTTCTCTTTGCAAATGGTCCAATAAACGACCAGGTGTTGCTATCAATAAAGCTGGAGGGTGTTTGAGGCTTTGTCGCTCGCGGCTAAATGGATGACCACCATAACAGGTCAATACTTTATGCCCGGACTTTAACTGCCGAAATACTTTCTCAATTTGCAAGGCTAGCTCTCGTGTGGGAGCAAGTATTAAGCTTTGCACCTCATTCCGATCCGTTTCTAATCGACGTAGAATTGGCAATAAAAACGCTAAAGTCTTACCACTTCCTGTTGGGGCTAGCAATAAGATCTCATTCGCTGATTGACTCTCTTTTAAGGCGGCCTCTTGTAAGGGTTTTAGTCCCTTGAATTCAAGATTATTCAGTATCTGTTTAATATCTAATTTTGTATAACTCATAGCGCTTAATTGGCTTTTTCTTGTTGTGATAAATATAGGGCATTTGCACAACGCATCCCATCAATAGCTGCGCTTACAATCCCGCCAGCATAACCTGCACCTTCTCCGCAAGGATATAGGTTTTTTATTTGTGGATGTCTTAGGCTTTCTTTGTCACGAGGTATTCTAACTGGACTGCTTGTTCTGCTTTCTACGCCCACTAGGATGGCTTCATTTGTTCTGTAACCCCGCATTTTCTTCCCAAATTCAATTAAACCCAAACGCAAACTTTTGGTAATAAAGTCAGGTAATATTTCTTCTAAGTCTGTGCTTGTAATTCCCGGTTGATAAGAAGTTCTTGGTAGGCTTGAAGAGGCTCTGCCTTGAATAAAGTCTTCTATGCGTTGAGCGGGAGCTTCGATGCTTCCTGTTGTTTTAAACGCTTTGCGTTCAATTTGTTCTTGAAATTTTAAGGCAGCGAGAGCTCCATATTGATCATATGCTGTCCAATTTTCTGGTTTTACTTCTACCACCATTCCACTGTTCGAGTAGGTGCCATTTCTAGCGCTTGAACTCCAACCATTGACTACAGTTTCGCTGATATCAGTGCTTGCAGAAGCGATAACTCCACCTGGACACATGCAAAAGGAAAAAACACCTCTCCCGCCAGCTTGGCTAACGATGCTATAACTTGCAGGTGGCAGATTTTTTCCGCGCGCTGGTCGTCGGTATTGAATAGAGTCAATGAGTGCTTGCGTATGTTCAATTCGAACACCAAGTGCAAATGGCTTAGCCTCAATTTTGATTCCTTTTTTATCTAAGAGATAAAAAATGTCTCTAGCTGAATGTCCTGTGGCTAAGATGAGTTGCTCGCAAGCAAATTCAGAACCATCTTGACAAACCAGCTTGTTGATTTTATTGTCCGCTAATTCTAGGTCTATGAGTTTCTTCTCAAAATGAATTTCTCCTCCATAATCAAGTATAGTTTTTCGCATTCGAGCAATAATACTTGGCAATTTGTTTGTCCCAATATGCGGATGTGCTTCATAGGATATTTTTTCATCCGCACCATGTTGTATAAAAGCATCTAATACCTTTTTTACATTCCCCCTTTTTGTACTTCGAGTATAGAGTTTACCATCACTATAGGTGCCTGCCCCGCCTTCTCCGTAGCAATAATTACTTTCGGGGTTAATTATCCGTTGTTTATTAATAGCCGCAATATCTACTAGTCTGTTTTCCACTGCTTTACCCCGTTCAAGGATAATAGGTTTGATTCCATTTTCTAAACATTGTAAAGCGGCATAGATGCCAGCGGGACCTAGGCCTATAATATGACAGGAGCTTGCTTCTTTCTTTGAGAGGGTAAAGTGTTCTTTGGTGTTGGTGATTTCTTCATTATAAAGAAACACTTCTACCTTT
>JADHRO010000092.1 GCA_016777395.1 Chitinophagales bacterium
GGATAAAATCAAAATCAAGGTAAATTTTTTGAACCTCATCACTCAGCATCCTTCTAACCTTTTGAGCCTTTGAATAATAGGCATCATAATATCCTGCACTCAAAACAAAGGTGCCTAACATAATTCTATTTTTGACTTCTTTTCCAAAACCTTCCGATCTAGACTTCTTGTAAACCTCATCCATATTTGCTGCATCATTAGAACGGTAACCATAATGCACCCCATCATATCTAGATAGATTGGATGAAGCTTCAGCAGTTGTTAAGACATAATAGGTGGGAATTGTATAATCCAATAATGGAAAAGTTCTTGCTTCTACCTGATGACCGAGATCTTTAAGCTTTTGAATCAAATCCTCAAAAGAGGCTTTAACCTCAAGATTTAATCCTGAACTTTCAATAATCTCTTTAAAATAGGTTATTTTATATTTATTTCCCGATTCCAAGCTATACGAATCAACGGTATTTTGTATTGCGGTAGAATCAAAACTATCCTTTCCATTAATAACTTCCAAAATCTTTTGAGCATCCTCAACACTATGGGTAAATGGACCAATTTGATCAAATGATGAACCAAAGGCAATCAAACCATGTCGAGATACCCGGCCATAAGTTGGTTTCAATCCAACGACACCGCAGAAAGATGCAGGTTGACGAATAGAACCTCCTGTATCGGATCCTAAACTAGCATGGCACAAGCCTGCTTGGACAGCTACAGCACTCCCCCCGGAGGACCCCCCCGAAACACGTGCATTATCTGCTTCATTTAAAACTGGTCCAAAGGCTGAATTCTCATTTGACCCTCCCATGGCGAATTCATCACAGTTTAATCTCCCGATAATTATTGCATCTTCCGCTAAAAGACGATCAACGGCAGTTGATGAAAATAAGGATTCAAAATTCTCAAGCATTTTAGATGAAGCTGAGACCTTGTGATTGGCATAGCAGATATTATCCTTTATTCCAATGACCATCCCAAAAAGTTTACCTTTTGATTCACTTTTTTGATCTAGCTCATTAGCTCTGGCTATTGCCTCATCCCCAAAAACCTCTAAAAAAACATTTAACTTTTTCTTGGATTCAATTTGTTCTAAAAAATGTTGAACAAGCTGGCTGCAATTGATTGCGCCTGCACTAAGATCTGCCTGTAAAGCGGTAAGAGAAGTATATTTTTTCATTAAAAAGCGCTTACTCCGTCTCTTTTGTTTCAGGTTTTACTTCACTTTTAGGCTCTTTCATTCCATCTTCGATCTCATTTTTAATAGAGTTTTTAGCCGAATTGAACTCTCTTACACCACTTCCTAAACCTTTCATTAACTCGGGTATTTTTTTACCTCCAAATAATAATAACACTACAAGCGCTATAACAACTATTTCTCCTACACCGGGTGTCCACAATAATATAGTATTCATAATTCAAATGATTTATTGAACAAAATTACAAGGATTTACTTAGAAAAGGGAATATTAACTGAAATTGTTACCAGTCATCTAGCGAGCCAACCATAGCTCAGGATTAGTTTTTTCCATTCCTTTCCATATCTCTAAATGTACTTTACTCGTGCTACCTTCGGTATAAGCAACTCCTATATTTTGTTTAGTATTTAGTTTTTCCCCTGCATTAACCGAAACAATCTTTAAATTAGAATAGACCGAATAATACGCTCCATGTTTAATAATTACCGAGTTTTGAGTTGAAGGCAGGTAGAATGAGTTAACCACCGTTCCAGAAAAAACCACTCTTACTAATGCATCCTTTTCTGTTTTAATATCTATGCCATTATTATTGGTATACACGTGTTTCACGCTTTCATGCTCATGTTTTCCAAACTTACTTATCACAAAGCCTTTAGCGACTGGCCAGGGTAATTTACCCAGATTATTGACAAAATCATTAGATAATTGTTGTTCCTCTGGAGTTAAGGATAATCCTTTAGCTGAAACGGTTTCTCCTTTTTCAGCAGCCTCTTTCGCGGCCTTTTCTTTTGCTAACCTGATTTCTTCCTCAATCATTTTTTGAATCTGATTATTCAAGGCTTGAGCGGCTTGATTTTTTTTATTGACTTGATTAATCAGCATCTCCTCATCACTTTGAAGCTTAGCAATCAACTCACTCTTAAGTGATCTCTCTGCCTCAAATGCAAGTCTTTGCTTTTTCTCCTCATTCAGAAAAGACTCTTTCGTATTCCTCTCTTCATCTAACTTTTGAATCTTTATATTCAAGTCCTCAATAGTCTTTTCGATTAAACTCGACTGATTTTGGCGTGTTTTTGCATACCTTCTAATATAAGTAAATCGATGGATCGCTTGGTTAAAACTATCTGAGGAAAACAAAAAACTTAATGCATTCGTTGCATTGTACTTGTTATTGTATGCATTCAAAACCATATTGGCATACTCTTCTTTTAAGCGAAGAATGTCCATTTCTAACGATGTTATTACTTCCTGCTTATCCTCTATGTTTTTTTGAATATACTCAACTTGAGACTTGATATTGTCAATTAAACTTTGTCGAACATTTATTTTAGAATTAATAGATCTCAACTGATCTAAGGAATTCGATTTTTCTGCCTGAGTACTTGCAATTAAGGTTTCGATTTGTTTGATATCATCTTGCAATTTCTTGTACTGATTTTGCAAATTTGCTTTCTTGTTGGATTGAGCGAATGAAACCTGATACGCGCCGTTAAATAATAACGCAAGTAAGAGTACTTTCAGAAAAATTGATTTTATGGGGAATCGATTTTGCATTTAAATCTAGTTTTTCAACCTATCTGGTACATTAAATGGAAATTCTAAAGCGATTTCTTTCTTTACTTTTGAAAAATTCATTTCAATAAAGACATCCTTTCCATTTTCAGAAAAATGGATATTTCTAAGCATTGCAAATAACTGCTCATCTATAAATTTATAATCATTGAAGTCCATTTCAATGTTTCTACTCCCAAATTTCTCATCCATTTCAACCCTGCGATACTTATAATTGGGCGAAACCGTATATTTTGCTTCTAAACCATTATAATCATAATTGATAATATAATTATCTTGATCCGACAATACTCTGTATTTACTCAACTCATCTTGAAAGACATTACCGACAATTAAATTTTGAAGGAAAAGAAGACTGGTTTGAAACGATAAATATTTATCAATAAAGGTATACTCCTCATCATAGTATTTGTTATTCAAACGATCAATAATCTGTATCCTATCTTTATTCATCATCACTCTTGCTCCTTCTATTCCAAAGGGACCTGTCAAAGACATCCATATGGTAGAATTGTTTTCAATGCGAATATTGGCGGTAAAACTTTGATTAATAGAACCATCGTCAAATTTTATGCGAGCTTTAGCTTGCAAAAAATCAAATGCATAGTCAGCGGCAAGCATTTGTTTAGATAATTGTTTGGCACTCATTTTTTTTGAAGCGGAACTACTCATTTCACTTGTGCTCTTGCAAGCCAGAACAAAGAAGAAGAACAAAAAAGGTAATAGTCTATTCATACAATGTTTTATCTGCAATTTTGTTAACTAATTTCTCGTTACTATCGCTGAGTTCAAGAGCTTTTTTCCACTTTTCCAAAGCATTTTTTTCATCACCCAACATAAACAATATGTCCCCTAGATGCTCCATAAGAGTAGCACTTGGGTTTTCGGATGCTTCAATTGCTTTCATTTGCCATTCTTTCGCATCCTTATATTTTTCTGATTTGTAAAGCACCCAAGCATATGTATCCAAGAATGAACTATTGTTTGGTTCAATCTCATTGGCTAAAAAGCTCAATTCTTGCGCCCTTTTTAAGTTCTCTCCACGAAGCGATAGATAGTAACTGTAATTATTGAGTACGTATGCATTTCTTGGGTTTATATTTAAAGCTTTTTCAAAATGCCTATCGCTTTCCTCAAAGTTGTTCAATTCATTATACACATCCCCCATGTTAGCGTATAATTGAGCTTTCAATTCTAAATTATCTCCAGCCATTTTCACTCCTCGAGAATATGCCCTTTCGGCTTGAACGTAGTTGTTTTTTTGCTGATGCCCAAGACCATTAAAAAAGTAAACTAATCCTTGATTAGGAAAAAACTCCTTCGCCAGATCCGTGTATTTAATCAAGGTGTCAAAATTTTGTAAATCGCTATTTATGAAAAATATTTGTTGCCATACCGTGAAGATGTCTTGTTGATGCTCCAATGCTCGATAATAATACGGTAAGGCTTCTTCAGGACTATTATCCAAATTTCGTAAATCTCCGGCTATGGCATACCCCTTTGCTTCTTTGGGGTGAGTTCGAATTAAAATATCCGCTAAATCAAACGCCTCTATTATTTGTTCTTTTCTTTGATCATAATATTGAATATAGTTATACAGTACTGAAATCTTTGCATCAATGGGTATGTCGGGGTTAGCAAAAGCTCTTTCTGAATATTCTATTGCCCTCTTGCTATCACCAATAGTTTTATAGTAATCGGCTAGTGAGGTTAATGCATACACATCATTTGGGTTTATCTTTAAAATTCCTTCAAATGTTTCTACCGCATTTTCCGTATTGCCATTAATCAAATAATAATCTGCCAGTTCATTTCTAAATTCGAGATCATCTGGAAACGTATCGATTAATTTCAATAACGTGGATTCAGCCTCCTCGTGCTTATTTAAGCGTGCGTATATCTTGTGTTTTTGCAAAGACGCATCCGCCTGCACGCCGATAGCGGCTTCTATCTCATCGTAAACACCTATCGCTTGTTTGAGTTGGTCAGTCAAGATTAGATAATATGCCTCCTGAAAGTAAAAGTCATATTCTTGAGTATTATCAGTACGCAGAGCATGATATATCTTCGCAGCTTGCTCATATTCAAATTGAGCAGCCAATAAATCCCCCAAAAATATTTGATACCATATATTTTTAGGAGAAAGCTCAAGAGCCTTTTCCATATTCTTTTGAGCGCCACTATAGTCATCTGCTAGCTGCTGCAGTTGAGCCAGTTCATAGAATGCAGCATCCAAGTTTGGGTGAATTTTTACTGCAGAACTAAACTGCTCATAAGCCTGGTCTAGATCTCCGGTTAGTTTGGCTTTCTGTCCATCAAAAAACAAGCGTTCTGCTTTTAACAAAATGGCTTCGCTTATTACCATTTGTTCTTGGTTCTTATCCGCTTTTTTGTTTTTACCTTTTTTTTGCGAGTAGCTCGTATTGATTTGTAAAAAACAAAGTGCAATAAGTATATATTTTATTCTATTCATCCTTAACCGTTGTATAATCTCCAAGGCTATAATCTCGAGCCCTTAAACTAAGCTCCACTTTATTCCCTATCATTGCCCTTTCCAATATAACGCCATTTATACTTGTTTCAGTTTGAATTATAGAATTTTTAACAATACTATTTTTTATTATCGAGCCTTCTCCAACCGAAACATGTGGTCCGATTATAGCATTTTCAATCACCACATTCTTCCCAATATAACAGGGTTCGATAATTTGTGTTTGTTTAAAATCCTTGGAGTACAATAGTTCTTCATTCCCGTTTGCATGCTCTAATACCCGCTCATTAGTAAAAATACAAGCCGCTTTATTTCCACAATCCAACCATTCAGTTACTTCCCCTGGAACAAACTTCGCTCCTTTCTTTTTTAAATTTTCTAATGCATTGGTTAACTGATACTCCCCTTTTTCCCTAATGTCATTATCCAAAAGATGTTTAATTTCACTTTTCAATGCCTCTCCATCCTTGAAATAATAAATTCCAATAATCGCTAAGTCTGAAATAAACTCCTGTGGTTTTTCGATGAAATCAGTGATAACATTATCGCCATTCAGCTTCACTACACCAAAAGCCTTAGGGTCATCTACTCTATTTACCCATATCACCCCATCCTTAGAAGCGTCGATTTTAAAGTCGGTACGAAAAAGTGTATCAGCAAAGGCAACAATCACATTGCCTTCTAGACTTTCCTTTGCACAATAAATGGCATGGGCTGTTCCTTCCGGACTCTCTTGATAAGAGATAATACATTTTGTATTTAAGGCTCGAGCTACCTCTTGTAATTTATCTTCGGTGGCTTGCCCAAATTCTTTTCGGATAATAAAATTGATTTCCTCAATAGAACCCTCCACTGATTCAACCAAGCCTTCCACCAATCTTTGTACGATAGGCTTACCCGCTATTGGAACCATTGGTTTTGGAATTGTTAAGGTATGAGGTCTTAATCTCGATCCCCAACCAGCCATAGGTATTATAATTTTCATAGTTCTGTTTTTTCAACTTCAAATATAATTTATTTATGCAGCTGTCTTTGTTTAAGCAGTGGATAAACATCTTTTACTAAGGCAATAACAATAAAACATATTAAAAGCGCATTTTTCCAAATAAGCTGCAAAGTAAATGATTCAGGAACGATGTATTTAGATAAGGCAAAAAAGCCTAAGCCAATGCATAAGTAAAACAATACTAAACCCAAATCATAAGGTACTTGATAATACTTTTTTCCCCATTGCCAAGAAATAATGGTCATCACCAAGTAACTTGCTAATGTAGCCCAAGCACTTGCCCAATAACCATGAGAAGGAATGAAAATTACGTTGATTAGAATTGTCACACCAGCACCCACAATTGAAATCACCATAGCATAATGCGTTTTGTCACCCAACTTATACCAAACCGATAAATTATAAAATATTCCTAAAAATAGATAGGCCATCAATAATATGGGTACAATATCTTTGGCCCCTCTATACCCTTCCTCGATAATCAGGATTATCCAATCGAGATTGAAGGAGACCGCCAAGAAAATTGTCATCCCCATAATTACAAACAGGGACATAGCTTTAGCGACAGTGGGTAATGCATCTTTATCTCTTGCTTGACCAAAAAAGAAAGGTTCTGCTCCCATTCGATAGGCTTGCACCACCAAACTCATAAATATAGCCAGTTTATAAACCGCTCCATATATGCCGACTTGAGCATTCCGCTCCATTAAGGATTCCTGAGGTAATAAATACTTCAAGAGTATCCTATCGATAGTTTCATTAACAATACCCGCAAGGCCGACCACAATTAATGGTAAACCATATCGCAGCATATCTGTCCAGGTCTTCTTGCAAAACTCAAACTTCGTTCGAATAAAATCAGGAACAAAAATCAAAAAGGTAAGCGCACTAGCAGCAAGATTAGCTATAAACACATAAAGCAAGGCATGCTCATTTTGCAAAGGCAAACCGAAAAGTTTGGGATTTCCTTTTAACAAGGGGAACAACAAGAAGAAGTTTAAGCCAACCGTAATCAAAACATTGATTAGTTTAATCTTCACATATTGCAATGGCTTACCCTCCAAGCGCAACTTGGCAAACGGGATATTACTCAAGGTATCAAAGCCAATAATAAATGAAAGGATGACCACAATGTGTGATAAATTGGGGTACAATAATACACGAGCTATATTTTGAGAAAATAAACTGATAAGTATGACGAAAAAACCTGTAGTTAAGAGCAAGGATAACATAGCCGTGCTAAATATCTTTTGGTGATTCTCTTTATCTTTAGAAGCATACCTAAAGAATGCCGTCTCCATGCCATACATGAGCAGAACATTAATAAAAGCAACGTATGCGTATAGCTCAACTATGATACCCATGTCGCTTTGATTCTCGCCAAAGACATAGGTGTGAAAAGGATTTATCAACCAGTTCAATGAACGCACAAGGATTGTGCTAATTCCGTATATGGCCGTCTGGCCAGCTAAACGTTTAAGTTTACTCAAGCTTTTTATACAATTATCTTTAACTCATCACGCTTTCCTGAAACGTGTTACTTACCAAAGGTAAACGAAAGTGTTGGTAGAAATTAGGCTGA
>JADHRO010000093.1 GCA_016777395.1 Chitinophagales bacterium
CTGTTTCTTCAATAAATGTAAGGTACAAGTAATTGTACGTAGGATTGGGGTATAGAATTAAGCCATTCTCTTGATTAAATGCTCTTAGCTCCAGAATATCATATGCAACTTTAAAATTTGGAACTCCAAATCCCAATTGCTCATCTGGAGCAAAATAGAGATGAGCGCTTTGCTCAACAGCTTGAATAATCTCCATATTGGTTCTATCTGGAAATGCCTGCCAGAGACATGCTACCAAACCAGCTGCAATAGGGCATGAAAATGATGTGCCATTTATTGATTGGAGTGTACCATCATATTTTGCGGCAACAACTCTTAATCCTAATGCGCTCACGTTAGGTTTTACGCGCCCATCAGCACTTGGGCCAAAAGATGTAAACTCAGCAGCTTCTATGGCCATATCGACCGCTCCAACGGCAAGAACACTATCTCCATCCGCTGGAGCAGTAATATGTTTCCATGAACTTCTCCCTTCATTACCGGCACTATTGACAACAAGTAAGCCTTTTTGAGCTGCTAAATCCGCTGCTTTGGTTATTAAAGTTGTATTTCCGTCCATATCCGAATAGGTATGATTAGTAGATGCATCATTGAATCCTTGCGAATAACCAAGTGATGTTGTCAGCACAACCCACGTACCTAATGCTGAATCTGCCCATTCAGCCGCAAGTGACCAATTAATTTCTTCAGCAAGGCCTTCTGCGTTATTGTCTTCTGTAGAAAAAAGGTAATAATTACCCATAGGGGCAGTACCCACCAAAGTATCCTTAATGTTTGCTGCTAGTGTAGACATCACATAAGCGCCATGATCGCCATTCGAAAATACATTCGTTGTATTTTCTACAAAATTGTATACCCCATGAATTCGGTTTAACAAATTTAGTGTGTCAAAAAATCGATTGGTATTTACCAGTTGAAAGCCATTATCCATAACACCTATATCAATGGTCTGCCCTTTAAATCCAATATTGTGTAAAAATTCTCCATTCAACATTTGTATGTTGGGCCTTGCAAAGCCATATCCTGGATCTGGAAGATCATCCACGGAAGATTCCATCAAACTAAACTTATTTAATGATTGACTTTTCCCACTCGGTAAAAAAACAACCCGCTTGACGAAAGGCAATGCTAAGCTAAGATTCTTAAAATTTGAGTGAGATGTTTCTACCACTATACCATTGAGCCATTTTGATTGGTGTTGAAGCTGAGCCTCTAATGATTGTATTGCAGCAATATAGTTAGTATCAATAGGTAAATCACTATTTGTAATCGGTAAATTAAAGAATAAGCGTCTATTTAATGCATTGGGAGAAAGGAACTGCTCTTTAACAATAATTGAAGAGGCATACAAACCCTTATCTACAAACTCAACCCAATAGTTACCTTGACTCCAAGTGAGGTTAACCCAAGAAAAAAATGATATGAGGAGGAATAATTCTTTCAATTTTTAAATCCAATTAAGCGCCAGTTTAGAACAAAACCACTTTCGGCCCTGTCGATAAAGCTTGCGCCAGAAGGAGGGGCTTGCGTATTTAACACGAGCAGCTGTTTACTCACCATACCTACATTTCGGACATATTTCTCTTGACTAAACTTCTTTTCAAATAGATTTTCTTCATCAATTTGAGTAACTACCAAAGCAGAATCAAATACAAATGAGTCAAGTAATAGTGTTTGATCAACATTGGAATAGACATAGTTCCACTCATATCTTGTATCATCTAAATAATCTAATGTAGGCTCATTTTCCACATCTAAAAAACTATGCCCTTGCCATTCTCTGCTCTCTCTTACAGGAAAAATTAAATTAATAAATCTCAAATCATTGAAATATCGCTGAAAATTATCCTCGGTAATTTTAAAACTGCCCACTTGATTTAAAACCCAAGGCGCGCTTAAGGCATTCTTGCGGAACTGCTCAACGACAAGATTAACATCCCCTGAAGCATCAATAAATGTAGTATCTATTTCTTCTCGAATAAAATAAGAACTGGATGTTATGATAGGAGGAATAGTGATGTCGTTATAATTTGTTGAGTCTACCGCATATTCGACCCAATGACCTTTGGTCTTGGGTTGATAATTAAAACCAAAATCACTTTCGGGTAAAAAGGAATCCTCCTTGCAAGAGCTAAACAGAATTAATCCGAGTAATGTGATGAAACAATTACGCACAATTTATTAGGCTTTGACATCCGTTCTAACATCTGCCTGATCTTTTCCAAAAGTTGGGCAAGTACTTCGGTGACATGCACTTAATAAAGTAATCGCAAAGAACACTGTAGCAAGAGCTATTATTAATTTTCTTGATTTCATAACACTTCGTTTAATTTATCTATTTTTGAAACGCTAAAATACTTAATTTAATTATTCTATAGGCCTATGAATGTACATTTTATTGCAATAGGAGGAGCAATAATGCATAACCTCGCCATTTGTCTGCAAAATATAGGGCATACGGTAAGCGGTTCAGACGATATCATATTCGATCCTGCTAAGGGTAATTTAAGTCGAGAAGGACTATTGCCAGAGAAAATTGGCTTTTTTGAGCAAAATATTCATTCAGAGTTAGATGCAGTTATTCTAGGGATGCATGCCAAAAAAAATAATGTAGAACTCTTAAAATCTCAAGCACTAGGAATAAGAATTTATTCTTTCCCAGAGTTCATATTTGAACAAACAAAAAACAAAAAACGGATAGTTGTAGCTGGCAGTCACGGAAAGACGACGACTACTGCTATGATTATGCACGTGATGAAAGCGCTAGACTATTCATTTGATTATTTAGTAGGCTCTTCATTAGACGGCTTTGATTTAAGTGTCCAGCTGAGTGATGCGGAATATATCATCCTCGAAGGGGACGAGTATTTATCCTCACCTATTGATAAGCGTTCAAAATTTCACCATTACGATCCTGATATCGCTGTTATAACAGGTATTGCTTGGGATCACGTAAATGTTTTTCCCACCTGGGAAAGCTATGTTCAAACCTTCGAAGAGTTTCTAACAAACATGCGTAAATCGAGTAAAGCCATTGTATTTCAGACGGATAAAACCATACAAGAAATTATCCCGTTTGCAGATTGCACAATTGAAGCTTATACCTGCCCAGAGTCGGTTATTGAAAATGAACGCACCATCATATCCTATGACAATCGCGACTATCCACTTGCTTTCTTTGGCAAGCACAATCTAGAAAACATGGAAGCCGCAAAATTAGCTTGTGAATCTATCGGAATATCCAAGCATGATTTTTATCAAGCAATCAGTAGCTTCTCAGGCACCGCTAAACGACTGGAAAAAGTTCTAACAGCAAATAATGTCATTGCCTACAGAGATTTTGCACACTCACCTTCTAAACTAGAGGCTACCTTAAAAAGTGTTCACCAGCAATATCTAGGAAGAGCATTAATTGCATGCATGGAACTGCATACTTTTAGCAGCACAGATCCTGCCTTCCTATCTGAATATAAAAATAGTATGCAAGACGCGGAACATGCTATAGTATACATGAGTGAGGAGGCTTTCGCTATCAAAAATAAAGTATCTATTAGCGATAATGCCATCTTTGAAGCATTCAATCAATATGACATACATGTATGCCGGACACCAAGCCAACTGCTGCATCTATTAGATAAAATGTACGATGCACAAGCTATTTTCTTACTCATGAGTTCTGGAAATTTTGATGGCATCGACTGGCCATCGTATTTTAATTCAAAACTATAAGCCCCAGCTACTTGCAATTTATATAAAAATGAATAGGCCTTATTTCTAGTAATCGTTTTAGATAAAGTTTTGAAGAGCCTAACAATGCATCAAAAACTTAAACAATTTTAACTGCCACCTTTACCTAGAATATTTATATTTTTGTAAGATGCAATTAAATCTCATAAGACCTTTAGCATTTTTTGATTTGGAAACCACTGGTGTGAATATCGCTTCAGACAGGATTGTTGAAATAGGTATTGTTATAATGAACATAGATGGCAGTAAAACTCAGCATAGGTATTTGGTTAATCCAACAATCCCTATACCGATCGAAACGAGCATGATTCATGGCATCTATGACAAAGATGTTATAGATAGCCCCACATTCAAAGAATTAGCAGACGAGCTTTTCGATTTATTAAATCCATGTGATTTAGGAGGATTTAACTCCAATAGATTTGATGTTCCCTTGTTGATTGAAGAGTTCCTGCGTGTAAATAAAAACTTTACGTTTAACGATCGAAATTTAATTGATGTAAGGAATATTTTCGTTATGATGGAAAAGCGTAATCTCACTTCCGCCTATAAATTTTTCTGTGGTAAAGATTTAGAAAATGCGCACTCCGCTCTAGCAGATGTCATAGCCACTCAAGAAGTTTTTGAAGCACAATTGGATAAATATGATTCCTTGCCAAAAGATATGGATGAACTTAATATATCCACCAGAAACGATTTAAACCAAATTGATACTGCAAACCGGTTAAGCTTAATCGACGGTAAACCTGCTATTAATTTTGGTAAATATAAGGGTCACCTGGTGGAGGATGTATTAAAAAAAGATCCGGGTTATTACAACTGGATAATACGAAGTGATTTTAACCTCCACACCAAGCAAAAATTAAAAGAAATTAAATTAAGTTTACAATTGTGAGTCCAAATCTTGTAATCATACCCACATATAATGAGATTGAGAACATTGAGAAGATGATTCACACAGTTTTTGATTTAAGCTTGGATTTTGATATTCTTGTGGTTGATGATAATTCACCAGATAAAACTGCTGAAAAAGTAAATGAACTTCAAGCTAAATTCCCTGGTAAACTACATCTGCTCGAGCGAAAAGGCAAACTAGGCTTAGGAACTGCATATATAAAAGGTTTTAAATATGCACTTGAAAGAGATTATCAGTATATTTTTGAAATGGACTGCGACTTTTCTCATAATCCAGATGATTTAATTAAACTGCATGCTGCTTGCGCGAAAGACGGTTATGATGTAGCAGTAGGTAGCAGATATGTTAGTAATGGTGGCTTCCAAAATTGGCCTTTATTTCGAGTTTTTCTATCTAAGTTCGCCTCTTTCTACGTAGAGTTTATTCTTGGTACTGGAGTAAAAGATAGCACGGCAGGATTTGTTTGCTACAAGGCTAAGGTTTTAAGCAGTATCAATTTAGACCAGATTAAGTTTATTGGTTACGCTTTTCAAATTGAAATGAAATACAAGGCAAAACTCAAGGGATTCGCCCTTAAAGAAGTTCCTATAATATTTACAGATAGGGTATTAGGAGAAAGTAAGATGAGTAAAAATATTATTAAAGAAGCTGTTTTAGGCGTCTGGCGTTTAAGAAAAGAGAGTTAAATGAAAGCAGCCTTTGATTTATTACATGCGACAAGAAAGTTATTAGTGAAATCTGTAGCAGCATTGGACCTTGCTCAGCTCAATATAGTTCCTGATGGCTTTAACAATTCGATAGCTTGGAACATTGCGCACATTCTTGTCACACAGCAATTATTGCACTATAAACTAAGCGGTAAAGATTTACTATTAGATGATACATTTGTGGATCGTTTTCGAAAAGGAACGAAAGCGTCAAGCAGTTTGACAAAAGAAGAATGGGAGTCTTGTTTAAAACTTCTTCCGAGTCTAGCAGAGGAATTAGAACGTGATTACTTTGAAAATAAATTCCTTAAATACACTTCCTACCCTACTTCATATGGCTATGAAATCGACTCTATAGAAGATGCTATACAGTTTAATAATTTACACGAAGCGCTTCATTTAGGATATATCATGAGTATGAAAAGAAGCTTGACTTAAGCACCAAAGCTCATTAACAAAATTCAATGGTTTTTTAAGCATAATTCGCTAATAATCAGCAAAAGGAACCACGATATCAATAATTTCATTCCAAGGCAAACCGTATCCTCCAACTTGAGACATAAACGGGTCAGGATTCATTTCCTCCACGTTATAAACACCCGCCTTCATCCATTCGCCTGTCATCATTAATTTTGCTCCCAACATAGCAGGAACGCCTGTAGTATAGCTAACCCCTTGACTTAAAGTGTCTGCATACGCTTTTTGATGTTGGCAATTATTCCAAACAAAACATGTACGCTCTTTTCCATCTTTTATTCCTTTCATATAACATCCAATAGATGTCTCACCCACATAGTTTTCACCTAATGATTCTGGAGCAGGTAATATCTCTTTGAGAAACTCTAGTGGTATGATGTCCACTCCTTTGAATTTAACAGGCTTTATACCCGTTATACCAATATTCTCCATAACCCTTAGGTGGGTTAAATACTCCTGTCCAAAAGTCATCCAAAATCTTGCTCTTTTGATGGTTGGGAAATTTTTTACTAGACTCTCCAACTCTTCATGGTATAACAAATAACTCTCTCTTTCTCCAATATTATGATAATTAATCGGCTGATGGATACTCATTGCATCGATTTCATGCCAAGCCCCATCTTCCCAGTACTTCCCTTTTGCCGTTATTTCTCGGATATTTATTTCTGGGTTGAAATTCGTGGCAAAAGCTTTGCCGTGATCACCTCCATTACAATCCACAATATCCAAATAATGAATCTCATCAAAATGATGTTTCGCGGCATGGGCTGTGTAAATTTGTGTCTGCCCTGGATCAAAACCACAGCCCAGCAAAGCCATTAAACCAGCTTCTTTAAACTTATCTTGATAGGCCCATTGCCACTTGTATTCAAATTTAGCCACATCTTTTGGCTCATAATTCGCAGTATCCACATAATGCACACCTGTTTCCAAGCATGCATCCATAATATTTAAGTCCTGATAAGGTAAGGCAACATTGATTAAAACCATCGGCTGAAATGAACGAATTAACTCGACTAATTCGGTGACATTATCTGCATCCACTTGAGCAGTTTGTATTTTCGTTCTGTTCGGATATTTAGCGGCTATATCTGCAGCAATTCTATCACATTTAGATTTGGTTCGGCTAGCAAGCATGATATCTGAAAAAACTGCCTTAACCTCAGCACATTTAAATGCCGTAACAGTGCCCACTCCGCCTGCCCCTACAATCAAAACTCTAGACATTACAAATTCTATTTATTGGATGACAAATTTACTTGAATAATCGAGATATTTTAGCGACTCCTCAGCTATTTTTTCTAGAATTGGAAAATTATATGCGCATCCTTATTATAAGGTATTGGGACACCGTATTGCTTGGCTGATTCAAAAGGAACCATATTTAAAACATGGGCTTGAGCAAGCATATCTAAAAACTCATCTCCCGTGGATTTAAGGACTTCAGCAGTCTCAACAAGACCTTTCTCGCTAATGGTATACATGAGTATGCATTCAAACCTTTTACCGCTGTATAACGGGTCTTTTTTCAATGCTTCGGGAGTTGGTGAATTTGACAAATAGTCTGCAATCGCTTGATCACTGCAAGAATACTTTTGACTTTCAATTTTAACTTGAATACAATCTGTGGTATAGATGGGGAGCTCCTCTTTTGTATGACTAAAAGCCATCCCTTGACCATAAGGTGTTAAATCTTGAAAGTAATCTCTTACGAGTTGGCTCTGCTCATTAAATGTTCTATGAAGAACTAATTCACCCTTTTCATCGTATTCTTTCCAGTCGTTAATGGGCAAACCATCTGCATATGAAGCTTCCAACTTGACTTGACCATTTTCAAAGTATTCTTTTACTACTCCATGAAGAATGTCATTAACAAAGGTATACTCTTTAACTAAAACCTCTAACTTTAAATTATAGCAGCG
>JADHRO010000094.1 GCA_016777395.1 Chitinophagales bacterium
ATTTTGGTGTACGACTTTATAGTGAGTATGACGATGAAATTAAAAATAAACTAGCGAAATTCCTTTTAGATACAAGTGCACAAAATATTAAGTTTTTAGTTGAGGAAGATCAAAAAAATCAATCCAGCATTGAGCTTCGACAAAAAAATATTATTATGGAAGCTGGTATACCTGAGTATAATATGACCATGGATGCTGCTAAAGACGCTGGCTTACCAATTGGCGCTCTATTTTCAATTAGCAATCAAGATGGCACCTCCCAACTGCATATCAAAACAGAATGAAGAAAAGATTCTTTCAAGTAATCTTTGGTGCGCTATTTATAGCTTCACTAGTTTCAATTTATCTAGGCTTTAGTAGTCTAATACATCTACTTGTTATATATACTTTCACTGCGTATTTATTTAGTTTCCTTGATATCCCCTACCCAAATTGGAAAAAAATGTGTGGGTCAATTTGTATTTCATTGCTTATTGTTGAGTTTGGTTTAGGGCTTAATTTGCCGCATGAGCAGATCGGTTTTTTGAATCCTGCAAAAAAAAATGACTTTAGAGATGTGTTATATCAACTTTTTTACTCCAACCATGATATACATTATCACAGTGCGCAAGCTAATACAAGCTTTCCATACATTTCAGTAAATGAATTTGTTTACACCCACCATTATGACTCTATCGGCTTACGAATAAATAATCCAACTTTTAAAAGGTGCCAAGACAATAATTTCATACTGGCATTGGGGGATTCTTTTACAGAAGGAGTTGGAGCGCCCAATGACTCCACTTGGATATCTGAATTGGATAGATTAATTACAGAACCAAATCTTCATCCCATAAATGCAGGAGGAATTTCTAGCGACCCATTGTTTGAGTATTATAAATTAACTACTAAACTTTACAGTATTTATCAACCAATTCAAGTCATACTTACAATCAACGAAACCGACATATTAGACTTCATAGAAAATGGGGGCATAAATCGTTTTAATAACCCGAATCACCTTTTAAAGGTAGATGCTCCTGCCTGGTCATTTTTTTATACCTTTTCGCCGCTAAGCCGATACGTCTTCAATAGCATATTGGAGTATAATGAATATGGTACCGATAAAGACCTAAAACTGAAAGAACAAGAAGCAATTACGGGTATTCAAGAAACGCTGCTGCTTTTTAAGACACATGCAAAAAAATACAATTACAAGTTTGACGTGGTTATTATCCCATTAATAGAAGAACTGCAATCCGACAAGCTAAAGCTTAGAAGCATGAAATCCTTTTGCCACAACTCCGGTATTAATTATTTAAATTTCTACACCTATCTAAAAGAATCCAACTTAAATTACGAAGACTATTATTGGCAAAACGATGGGCACTTAAACCCTAAAGGGTATACATTGCTAGGTAATTTAATCTATAATGAGCTGGTGGCTAAAACTGCTTATGCCCAGAAATAATATTTATTCTGATTTTTGAATTTAGAAATAAAGCCGCCAAAAGTTATTCGGCTAATTTCTCCGTTCACAATTGGAACTTGATGCCAATAATTGGATTCATCAAAGAAAATTACATCTCCTTCGTTTAATGTAATTCTTGAGCATGGAATATGCTTTAAACTATGCTCTCGATTATCGAGATCAATTAAAGTATCCAGATCCTTTCTAGTTTTAAACTTATCCCAATGAGCAGAATAGATAATGAGGTCTTCGGCTGCTGTTGGTTTTTGAATCATCGCCAAAAAGGCCTTATGCGAATATGCCTCTAACTGCTTATTGTTTTTTTGAAAGTACCCATCATTCCAATCAACAAAAAAATTCCCGCAATGGACATCAAACCTTCCCTGTTCTGGTTGGAGCTCTCGAAGTGAAAACCAAGAATTTGAATAAGAAACATGGTCTGATTCCTGCGCAAATTCAATAGCTTGATTATCAAGACCAGTATCTATTGAGGCCTTTAGCGAATCTTCCAAAACCTTGAATTCTAAATCTTCCTTAAAATATTTAATCTCCTCTTCATATCCACTTATGAATCGATCAGGGCCCAAAACGCCGCCAAAGGGCCTTGGAAGAGCTGTATAGCCAAGGCTAGGTTCAAATTTTTGACTTGTGTAGTTTAAATTTTTATCCCGAATAAGATTCAATTGTTCTTTAGGGAGGAAATTTCTAATTACAAATGCCGCAGTACCTCCTTCAAACAACGCTGAAATTAGCGGTGCAATAGCTTGTTTACTTGCCTTAAAATCAAATTCTTCTATCCTCATTGTCTAATCATTAACTGCTCTTTCCAAGTACTCGATTCACCAATTTGTTCTTCCAAAACACGAACTTAGGTACCTCTTGTTTACATTTTTCTATAAATTCTTGTTGGCCCACTACAGGAGGAGTATAGCTTATAATGCCCAACAATTTCGCAAGTGGGGGTTTTTTATTTTTTTTCATATTTACCATAGACTCTGAAGATATCTGGTATTGTTCTATTTCATCAAGACTCTTCCCGTCAGGTTTAAAATGATGTAACAAAGTAGCATCTACTGGGTATCCTCCGAGTATACAAACCACACGATCTTTATTGGAATGATTCCTCCTTGATGCATGAATAATCCCTTGATTAAATAATACACATTCCCCCGATTTAGTTGGTACATCAACCAAATAATCAGCGGCCGCATCCTTATATTTATGGAAATAATCATCTATGTCTGGAGAAATCCTTAGCGAAGGATAAAAATTATGACTACCTGGGATAAACTGCATGCATCCATTAAAAATATTGGTGGCATCTAATGAAACCCAAAAACTAAATGACGCAAACTTTCTTTCATCCACATAATTCCAATCTTGATGAATAGTAACTGCAGATTCTACCCCATGATTTTTAACTAAAAAACCTGCTATTGTCGGATTATAGCTCAGCATATATTTCTTCAATTTTCGCTCAAAAAAAGGTAACAGAAAAGAATTTATTTCTTCAATAAGATCATTATCACTCGTATTTAATGTAGTATGAAAAGAACCGTCAAGTAAATTATGTCTTAATGCAACTCTATTATAAAAGTCCTTAATTGCTTTAATATCTTTTTCATTAAACAAGGGAAGCTTAACATACCCCTCGTTGTTAAACTGCTTATTTAAATTGTCATCCTTTAGTATAGCCTTCATAATCGATTAAATTCGAGAATAGTTATGCCCAATAATAATACGCTCCATCCTTTCCTTTCGCAATAAAACATCCCATAGATATCCTTTCTTTTGATCCTTCTATTTTTTCAATCCCATGCCACATTTGAGCTGCTCTAAAAACTATCGCTTCGCCTGTTTTACAAGGGTGCTTATATCTTTTGGGCTTACTTAGTTGTCTATTCACAAACATAGCCCCTTCGCTGTCGTGTCGCTCTTCATATGAAGTTTCATTCATATTTATTTTAACGTTTTCCCATTCTTTATCAAAGATAGTTAAACCGCCGCCTATCTCTGGAGCACTAATGGTTACGAATATAGAAATTGCATTTTCCAAATCAACTTTTTCAAACAACTGCTTTTTGAACTTTAGTTCTAATTGATTTAAAAAAGCATTTTCGCAATGAATATCTATCCCTTGTTTATTTGAAAATAAGACCCGAAATCCCATTGGATTCAATTTAATGTTGTCAAAAACAAGCAACGGCTTACAGCCCCCCTCCCTTTCTATAATTTCAATAAACCTTTTGGAAATTTGATTCAAAGGCGCGCTTACAACCTGGGACAGGTTCATATAAGAGTCTCTATATGCCTGAAAAGCATCTTGTTTGTTTCCGTGATCCATCCTTATAGACGAGTATGGTAAGGGGAAAAAATATCCATCTTCCAAATTTAGATCTTGTGGAAAATCTTGAAGATCCTTTTCAAAATCATTCAAGACATTCAAATCGAATAAGTTATTAATTACCGCAACATCAAGGGTTTTATCCATTAATTTTCGCAGCAGTTGCTTCCTAAAGAAGGTTTCATGTGAGACTTTTATATCCATACAGTCAATTACTGGGTTGATACCGTGTATGCCTTGAAGGTGTTGTTAGGCTTATCTTCGCAATACAACTTCCTCCCATCCGTATCAAATTCTATCCATTCCATTTCAATCTCATGGACTTCATACAAGTAGGAAGATAAAAATTCTTTATAAGATTCTGACATTAAAAACACAGCTTGTTTATCTTCTTCAATTACAAACTGGAAAAATGCTGAATAATTATTGGGGTCACAATTGCATTCCTTCGCTAAAAAGCTTCGATATGGTTCTAACGTAGTTAAGTGTTGTTTATCAAAATAGTATACCCGATTAAACTGATCAACTTCTATTTTCTCGAAAGGACGATAAGAATCAGCAAAAATTGAGGAAGATTCTTGATTCAGATAGATAGATTTTCCTTTAAAAACATTTTCTAAAAATTTTCTTTTTTCTACCATGCAATCATTTGTTTTGCGAAATTTACCACTGCGATTTTGAATAAATCTCAATTGATTAAACATGAGTCCAAAAAAACATAGACATAAAAAAAGCTTGACCTTACTTCCAAAATTTCTCATTTCGGCTAGAAGAAGATAAAGGCATAAAATCGAGGACATGAGCAACATGGGAGAAAGTGCTGTTTCTATCATCTTCACCTTATAGCTCTTTAGTAATATTAATCCCCAAAAAAAGATATAAAAAAGCGTCAAGCGAAGCCCAAGCTCGTACTTTTGCTTAGAAAGAAATGCAACGACAAGAAAAAAGAAACAACATAAATTAAGATAAAAAACTCCTTCTGCGTTTTTAATCGCCTGATTCAAAGCATCCATTCCATTCGAAAACAGTGCAGGCATGTTACTTTCTTTACTGCCAACCAAAGACCTAAGAAAAGCTGCATTGTTTGTGCTGGCATCGCCCCACATTCCATTAAATATTGCCTGGAAGCGAAATGTATCCAACCGAGATGTCATTTTTGACACATTTGTAATATTGTTTCTAGACATCAATTCATACTCTAATTCTGGCTCAATTTGTTTATAAAACTGATCTGAATGTTGGACATCATACAAAAACGCTACAATGAATAATAGGCAAGCCATGCCTGGAATAAAATAAAGCTTTAGCTGCCGTAGAACAGAATCTTTAAATGACCCTTGACCTAGTACGATAAAATCAAACAAGCCGATAACAAGAAGGCTTATCATCGCAGGCTCGGATCTAGTTAAGAGCGCAAGCACAAAAACAACCACTAAAAGGCCGTATTTTTTCTTCGTTAAGGCCCCGTTTTTATATTGGCTGAGTATATAAAATAAAGCGGCAAAACTGAGCATAAATGATATTCGGGTATATATAAAAAAGACATACTGCTCTAGGTAAAAAACACCTATTATTATGCAAACCAAAATAAGCAAACGATTGCTGTTTCTGGTATTGAAAAAAACCTTTGCTATCATCATCAAGCTAATAGAAAGAAAAATGTAAAGAACAACATTTAACCATGGAATGTTGGGTAAGACAGCGTAGAGTTTAGCATACAAAGAAAGTAAACCTACGTGTCCAAAAAAATAGAAGTGATTATAAAGCATTCCTGGAGTAAACACTCCACTAAACAAACCTGTTAGGAATGGCTCATAGCGTTCATAGAAAAAGCCGAAGCCCAAATAGGAAAGAAAAAAAATTGCCAGGGGAAACAAAAGTAGCAGCAGATTATCTTTAAAATTAGTCGGGAGGCCCTTCATAATGATGGATATATTACAAATTAACCAGCACTTGCTGTTTGATTAATCAAATATAAGGTATTTTAAATCATAGCTTTGGTAAACAGAACTTTTCAAACACAAAGGTTTTACTAATTCTAAAGACTTCTCTATTGGTATAAATTTAACTGAACGACCATGGACGATTCTAAGGTATTTTTGGAGTAATGCCGCTCGCTGATCATCAATAAGAAAAACCGCCTTTTTATTGCTCGCCCATTTTAGAAAAGCAATAGCCCTACTTGCGTCACAACCGCAAATCTCACTTAAATAAGAAATATTTCTTGGTACAATCGAGTAATTACTAACATCATACATTAAATATTTATTTGCCTCATTGTTTTGGTTAAACAATTCATAATTTTTATCAAATAAATGGATGGTGTTTTGACTAACTATAACGTTTCCCTCTTTTTGAACTTTTTCGATTTCATTCATGGCCGTCTTCAAACAAGCGGTATCGTCATATACCTGTATTTGATTGCCTAAAGCATTGTCTAATGTGTAATACAAACTCAAGCAAATTATAAATAAAAACAATTTGGACAGATAGCCTGGTATTTTTAATGGGCCGAGTTGTTTAGCCAAGTAGAAAGTAGAAAGCAATAAAAAAATTATGTTCAAACCAATTACATGTCGATCCGCAATGCGAACATTGTAATCGAGATATACAAATAATAAAAACTGAAATATTGCAAGTAAGAGTAGCCTATATATGAAAGAAAAATCCCGAATAAAAAATATTGCTAAGATTGAATATAGAAGCAGAAAAACAGTGAAAACAGCATAGTATTTGTAAAAGAATAAAGTATTACTAAATGAAGAGCAAAACTGATCATAATTAAAATCAAATTGTCTTGAAGTTATTCTTTTAAGAAACTTTAAAGAAATAAACTCCGTATCGATAAACATCCCAGAACTTGCCATTTCATAGCGGAGCGAATCCAGGTTGTTATTCATCTCTCCTAAGGCTATGATTCGGCCAGTTGATAGGGCGTATTCGATATCTGGCTCAATGAGAATTTCAAACCTGTCTGTCAGCCCTCTGTGAACGTAAAAGAGACTTACAAGAAGTAAAAGACTTAAAAAGGGAAGCTTTAATCTTCGAATCAAAAGGAAAAGATCGCCTCTAAAAATAAAATGGGCAACTGAGACAATTAAAATAGCACCCACACCACTCTCTGGTCTCATTAAAAAACCAGAAAGAAAAACCAAAAAATGAGGACCTATGTATTTTATGCCTCCTTGGCCGTAAAGCAAGTTTATGAGCGCCACTCCTGATAGCACAGTCGCATACCTTGTGTGCGTAATTGACAAGATATTCTCAATAAACAGCAATGATACTATGAGAAAGAAGAAATGCCTTGTTACAAAACTCCGCTTCTTCAGTATCAGGCTATCTATAGTATGAAGTGTATAGCCTAAAGACAGTATGTTTAGCAGAATATAGCTACTTGAAAATACATTTATGTTTGGAAACAGTTCCTGAATAAATTTAAGCCCGTCTCGAAACACCAATATCCCCAAATAATGCTGATCAAAAAGTGAAAAATCGGTAAACTGAAAGCTAGACATGCTAGCGCAAAACGAGTCGTAAGAGTCGTCAAAAACTCCATCAAATAAATAGAAAGAAAGAAACGAAGTGAAAAAAGCATAAAATGCAGATATATAGATACTTCTATACTTCATATGAATTGATTAAATTTCATCTTCTTATGGCGCGGTCTTACTGATAGAAAAATAATTCAGGATGTTTTTAAAGAAATTTTTGTAAAGAATTTGCTCTAGCCTAGATTGATGGTTTTTTGTAAAAATATTTCTTAAGGTTACAAAAAGTCTTTGCGGCCTGAATAAATAATTCGAGCCATAAAATGTTATCAATGCAATAAAAACATACATTTTAACTATTGACTCACTCATATTGTTTGAATAAACTTTTGTGGGCCAAAGGTCATATGAATTAATGATTTCTAT
>JADHRO010000095.1 GCA_016777395.1 Chitinophagales bacterium
ATTTTCTTTACTTTAGAACTCCTATTTGAAAAACTTCTTATATAAATATTTATAGTTTGGTTGTCGGTTTTCTTATATCCTATTATATTGGATTAAACTTTACTAATTCACCAAAGCATTGATTTTAGTAACTTGAGAGTATAGGGCAATAAAAAAGGGGAGATAAAAATCTCCCCAGTTGTAGTCCCTAGGGGAATCGAACCCCTCTTTCCAGGATGAAAACCTGATGTCCTAACCGATAGACGAAGGGACCATTAGATGGTTAATCGAAACGAATTAATCGCTTCACCTCCGAGATTCGGCATCCCAACCATGGGAATAACGCTGAACGGGACGCAAATATAATTTGTTTTTTATTTTAATCCTCCCATTTGTGCTATTTTTTTCAAAAACTTTTCGCTTTCAATTCTTCAGAGTTTAAAGTACATTTGCAATCTTTAAATTAATAGTTATTCCCTTCAGGTAATTAGCGAACTTGTAATAAATTACTTAGGAATTAAAATCCTATTTTTAGGATTGGCCTTCAAGAAAATTTTTGGCTGAACAAAATTTGGCGGTAGTAAGACCGAGAAGCTTAAAACTTATTTTAAGATCACCCGGCCGAACTTAGGTAAAATGAAGTTTAGAAGAAAGTTTGATTGACAGCCTTGATTTTTTTGTTTCGTTTTTTACTCGGGCATAATAGTTTTTAAAGGTTCTCGTGAAATCGCTTCGCTAGTTCATCAAGGAAAAAATGAAAAGTTATTATTTTGAAAAACACTTTAATTAGTTAAAATTTTGAGCATTTACTCATACAAATTCTATTCTTATGCAAACCGTAAATGATATTAGCTTTAAACAAACCAGGGCACTTGTGCGTGTTGATTTTAATGTCCCATTGGATGATAACTTAATAATCAGTGATACCACGCGTATCGATGCAGCATTGCCTACCTTAAAGAAAATATTAAAAGATGGAGGCTCATTGGTTATAATGTCGCACCTCGGTCGACCAAAACTAGAATACCAAAGTGTCAAACTCGGAGCAGAAGAGAAATTTTCTTTAGCCCATGTTGCAGACTATCTAGAAGATGCCCTAAACACCGAGGTTATCTTTTTGGATGATTGTATCAGTGAAGAAGCTTTCAAACAAACCAAAGCCCTAAAAAAAGGGGAAGTGGTTTTATTGGAAAACCTTCGTTATTATCCTGAAGAAAAAGCAGGCGAAATCGATTTTGCGCAGATGCTCGCTCTACATGGGCAAGTTTATGTCAATGATGCATTCGGAACAGCGCATCGCGCCCATGCCTCCACCGCAATTATTGCAGATAGTTTTACCCACGAAAATAAATGCTTCGGACTGCTAATGGCTGCAGAAATTGAAAATGCGAATCGGGTATTACAAAGTAAAGAAAAACCGGTAACAGCTATACTAGGTGGAGCGAAAGTCTCCGATAAAATAAAGATAATTGAAAATTTATTGCCTGTAGCTGACCACATTATCATAGGTGGTGGTATGGCTTATACTTTTTTTAAAGCACAGGGATTTGAAATCGGTAATTCTTTGGTCGAAGAAGATAGAATTGAACTTGCCAAGGAGCTAATAGAAAAGGCAAAGGAAAGTAATACGCAGCTTTTATTACCCAAGGATTCTGTTGTAGCGGATGCATTTAGCGATGAGGCAAATACCGCAGTTGCAAACAATGAAAAGATTGACGAAGGCTGGATGGGGTTGGATATCGGACCGGATGCGAGAGATGCATTTTCAGAAACTATTCTTTCTTCAAAAATTATATTGTGGAATGGCCCAATGGGTGTCTTTGAAATGAGTAAGTTTCAAGGGGGAACAAAAGCCATTGCAGACGCCGTAGCAGATGCAACACAAGCAGGCGCATTTAGCCTTGTGGGTGGTGGCGATTCTGTTGCTGCGGTGAATAAATTTGCTTACAATGATAAGGTAAGTTACGTGTCAACAGGCGGTGGCGCTATGTTGGAATATTTTGAAGGGAAAACTTTGCCTGGTATTGCAGCAATTTTGAAAGAAGATTAGTATTTCAGGCTGAAGCGGTAAAAAAAACAAGAAAGTCCATTACAACATGGAACCCTGTTTAACTTAAATACTGAAGCTGTTTAGCGCACTAATGCGCCCTTCACCTCCATCCAGCCTCCACCATTATAGACTTCTTCTACTCCACTTGCTGATAGAAAGGCAGCCGCTTGACCACTTCTTCCCCCACTTAAACAGCAGACAATTATCGGCTTACTCAATTCCTTAAATTTATCTACATTATCTGGGACTAGGTTTAGAGGTATATTTATTGAATTGACTACATTGCCAGACATAAATTCTTCGGGTGTACGCACATCTACTATGCTTGCACTTTCGTGATTGATAAGGTCTAATAGATTACTCATGATTAGCTGTTTGTTAGCACACAAAGATAAATAAGCTTTCACAAGATATTTGTGATTTTAATCACTTTTATCTAATAAATCCCAGGTATGGTCAGCCAACAACTTCACCTTCCCTTCAAAACTTTCAAAAGGTATTGTTTTTCCCCATTGCTCAGGAGAAACCATGGAAAGCAGATAAACACCGTTTTTACGAATATATAGATAGTACTCATGCCCTATTAATGGATCAAAGCCGATTTTGGCTTCATAAATTTTCTCGGAGATTTTCACCCGGTCTTGCAGTTTTTGCGCTTGATTGGCAATGAGCTGCATCTGCTCACGCAATTGATCCATCTGCGTTTGCGTTTGCTGGTACATGGCAGCCATCGCTTTACCCTTTATTTTTCCCTCATCTAAGGGAATGATAACCGGCGAGCCAATCGTATGCGCATAAGGTAAATTATGCGGATTTTCAGTAATCTTATCTTTATCAATCGGATTATGGTCCATAAACTCTTAGGTACAATTTTATTAGTAGAAAGGTAAGCTGACAACAACAGCCCTCAACCGTTTCTTTCGCGCGACGATATAAATAACACTATCAACCTTAGAATGTTTAATTTGAACGTAGCCCATGCCAATTGCCTTATTTAAACTTGGCGCTTGGGTGCCCGAGGTAACCACCCCAATCTCATCTCCTTGCTCATTTTCAATGATGTACCCTTGCCTAGGTATTCCTTTCTCCATCATTTCAAAGCCCACAAGTTTTCTGCTTAAACCACCTTCCTTCAACTCCTTGTGATAAGCAGAATGAATAAACTCTTTACTAAACTTTGTTATCCATGATAATCCTGCTTCTATCGGAGAGCTTTCATCGTCAATGTCATTACCATACAAGCAAAATCCTTTTTCAAGCCTCAAGGTGTCTCTTGCGGCTAAACCACAAGGTTTGACACCATATGGCAGCCCTTCCTGCATCAAAGCTTTCCACAATTTTGGTGCATCCTTGTTCCAAACATAGATTTCAAATCCTCCACTACCCGTATAACCTGTATTTGAAATAAGCACATCATCAACCCCTGCAATAGATCCCGCATTAAAATGATAATACTTTATCGCGCTCAAATCTATCTTGGTTAAACCTTGAATCAGATCTAAAGCCTTTGGACCTTGCACTGCTATTAATGCAAGTTCATCTGACATATCTTTCAATTCAACATTGAAGCCTTTATCGAGTATTTGCTCGTTTATCCAAGCCAGATCTTTTTCAATATTTGAAGCATTTACCACCAAATTATATTCTGAAGAGTCCCATTTATACACGATAAGATCATCGACAATACCGCCTTGTTTGTTTGGCATACAATTATATTGGCACTGCATATCTTTCATTTTACCCACATCATTACTACATATCCATTGCAGTAATGCCTCAGCATCCTTCCCTTTAACCACAAATTCTCCCATATGGCTAACATCAAATAATCCTACTGAACTTCTGACATTTAAATGCTCATCTTTTATGCCAGAGTAAGACACAGGCATTTCAAACCCAGCAAAAGGGACCATTTTAGCACCTAATTCTAGGTGGATATCATGAAGCGGTGTTTTTTTCATCTTTACTAATTTACTGCGAAACTAACAATTATCGATGGGAAACTGTATGCCTTTTAGCAAGCTTTTAAAATCTTAATTACCCGCGTGATACAAAATGTATAAATTAGTTTTAAATTTGTGCTCTTAAACGAGAAAATGTCTAATAACATACATCCAATTTTCGATCAACTGGTCTCACGAGAAGAAAAAGAATCTTTCTTGAATCAACACAGTAAACTTATTTGGCTGACAGGTTTATCCGGATCGGGAAAAAGTACAATAGCTAAAGGTCTTGAAAAGGCTTTGTTCAAAAGAGGTTTTTATGTGCAAGTCCTAGATGGAGACAATATTCGCACCGGTATATGCAATAATCTTGGCTTTACTGTCGAGGATCGGTCCGAGAACATTCGCCGTATTTCAGAAGTGGCTAAATTGTTTATTGAGGCGGGTGTTGTTACTATATGTAGTTTTGTCAGCCCAACTCAGCAAATAAGAAAAATAGCCCAGCAAATTATTGGGGATAATGATCACGTTGGTGTTTTTATAGATGCTCCTATTGAAATTTGCGAAAAACGAGATGTGAAGGGTCTTTATAAAAAAGCTAGAGCAGGAGAAATAAAGAATTTCACTGGAATAGATTCTCCATTCGAACGCCCAGATGATCCTAATTTAATTATTGAAACAGCGGAGCAAACTATTGAGGAATCGGTTGAACAAGTTTTACAATTTGTTTTACCGCTAATTAGCAAAAAATAAAAAAAGTAGAGTTTAAAAGAAACCTATGGCATATACAATCAATCATTTAAACGAACTAGAAGCTGAAGCAATTTATATCATGCGTGAAGTAGCTGCTCAATTTGAGAAACCCGCTATTCTGTTTTCAGGTGGAAAAGATTCCATATTATTGACCCACTTGGCAAAGAAAGCATTTTTCCCAGCTAAGATCCCTTTTCCCTTAGTTCACATCGATACTGGACATAATTTTAATGAGACTATCGAATTTAGAGATTATTTAGCAAAGAAATTGGACGTCAAATTAATAGTAGGTTCAGTGCAAGATGCCATTGATGATGGATTGGCTGTGGAAGAAAAAGGAGCCAATGCCAGCAGAAATGTTGCACAAATTCCAGCTCTACTAAAGGCGATTGAAGATTTTCAGTTTGACGCACTAATGGGGGGAGCCCGGCGCGATGAAGAAAAGGCAAGAGCAAAAGAGCGTTTCTTTTCACATCGGGATGAATTTGGGCAATGGGACCCTAAAAATCAAAGACCGGAACTCTGGAATATCTTTAATGGCAAGAAACAATGGGGAGAGCATTTTAGAATTTTCCCTATATCTAATTGGACTGAACTCGATGTTTGGCAGTATATTGCTAAAGAGAATATTGAATTGCCTAAAACTTACTATTCCCATAATCGCCCTTGCATAGAGCGAAATGGAACCATTTTAGCAGTCTCAGAACACGTTCAAGCAAGAGAAGGTGAAGAGGTTAAGGACATGCAAATTCGATTCCGAACCATGGGTGATGCCACCATCACAGGCGCGTACCTGAGTGATGCAGATACCATTGAAAAAATTATTCAAGAAGTTGCAGCAGCGCGGGAAACTGAAAGAGGAAATAGAGCAGATGATAAAAGAAGTGAAACTGCCATGGAGGATCGTAAAAAGGAAGGATATTTCTAGTCTCACCTTAAATCACCAAGACAGTAGTTTTAGAACTTAGATTAAGACCAAAAAACAATATGAGTAATCAAAAAGAAATATTTAACGCAGAATCCTACTCAAAAATGGAATTGTTACGTTTTACCACAGCGGGAAGCGTAGATGATGGGAAGAGTACTTTAATTGGGAGATTACTTTACGATAGTAAATCTATTTTTGAAGATCAGATGGAGGCGGTTAAGTCGAGCAGTGAGCGAAGAGGTGATGAAAACATCAACTTGGCTTTGGTCACCGATGGTTTGAAATCAGAACGTGAACAAGGTATTACTATCGATGTGGCATACCGATACTTTTCCACGCCAAAAAGAAAATTTATCATTGCTGATACTCCTGGTCATATCCAGTATACCCGAAATATGGTTACTGGAGCATCTACAGCAAACCTCGCTATCATCTTAGTAGATGCCAGACATGGTGTTGTTGAACAAACCAAACGCCACTCACTAATTGCTTCTCTGCTTGGTATTCCGCATGTCGTGGTTTGTATCAATAAAATGGATCTGGTAGATTGGAAAGAAGATGCCTTCTCAAGAATAAAAAATGACTACAAACAATTTGCGTCTAAGTTGAATGTTAAAGATATCAACTTTATTCCTATTTCTGCCTTACTTGGCGACAATGTAGTCAATGAGTCCGAAAATATGGATTGGTATAAAGGTTCGACGCTCATGTACCACCTAGAAAATGTGCACATTGCGAATGACCACAACCACATTGACTCTAGATTTCCTGTACAAACTGTTATTCGACCCCATTCAGATGAATACCACGATTATAGAGGTTATGCCGGTCGTGTCGCAGGTGGGACGTTTAAAAAAGGGGATGAGGTAACCGTGCTACCAAGCGGGTTTACTAGTAAAATTAAAGAAGTCGAATTTGCTGGCGAAGTTGCAGAAGAAGTTTATTCTCCGATGTCTATTACCATGACTCTTGAAGATAATGTAGATGTCAGCAGAGGAGATATGATCGTGAGAACAGGCAATAAACCTGAGGTTTCTCAGGATATCGATGCTATGGTTTGTTGGATGGATGAAAAAAACCCTGTCCGCATCAACGGAAAATACACGCTTATTCACACCACTAGAAATTGTCGATGTATCGTCAAAGAAATAGCTTATAAAATGGACGTAAACAACCTGCACAAACTAGAAGACGATAAGAATATTTCACTCAATGATATTGGTAGAATTAAAATACGAACCACGCAACCTTTATTCTTTGATGCCTATAGTCAAAATCGGATCACTGGAAGTTTCATCCTTGTTGATGAAGCAACTAATGTTACCGTTGGTGCATGTATGATTCGAGCATAAATAATTCTTAAATAGCCTGATATTTGTTTAGGTTCATGACAACTTTATACAAAGTACTATTGTTTAATAGCTAATTCTTGCGTTCATGAGTGCTCATAGTGACACCTTCAAATTTGCCATCAAACCCAATAAACCTCTACTTATTGCAGGTCCTTGTAGTGCTGAAACAGAAGAACAAGTTATTCAGCTCGCCCAAGCTATTCAAACTAACTGCCCACAAGTAAGTCTTTTACGCGCTGGAATATGGAAACCTCGGACTCGTCCAAATTCTTTTGAAGGAATAGGAGAAAAAGGACTGGTTTGGCTTAAAAAAGCAAGCCGTATCACCAAGTTACCCGTATGCACGGAAGTTGCCAAAGCAGGCCATGTAGAAGCTGCCTTAAAAGCGGAAATAGATGTACTATGGATAGGGGCTAGATCAACTGTAAGTCCATTTATCATGCAAGAAATAGCAGATGCTTTAAGAGGCGTGGATATTCCAGTCATGGTCAAAAATCCCATTAACCCAGATTTAGCACTATGGTTGGGCGGCATAGAGCGAATACAACAAGCAGGAATTAAAGAGATAGCCGCTATTCATAGAGGCTTTTCATCATACAATACTTCAAAATATCGAAATGTGCCTAATTGGGAGATTCCAATAGAGCTTAAAAGGCAAGCGCCTAATT
>JADHRO010000096.1 GCA_016777395.1 Chitinophagales bacterium
GAGTTTCAGCGGGTTATATTAAAGTGCGGAGCTAGTGATAATTTTCCATTTGAGCCGGGAGGAGCACACATCAGAGATTCTTACATTAATGAAATGTCTCAACTTGGAGACTTACGAATGGATGAACGGTCGAATGAATTTGCCGTTTTATATTTAAACGGGCAATATTGGGGGGTTTATGACATCAGGGAAAAGACGGATGATAGTGATTTTACCGATTATTATTATGACCAAGATGTCCCTAATATTCAATACCTCAAAACATGGGGGCAAACCTGGGAAGAATATGGTGCACCTAATTCGCAGGATGATTGGGATGATTTGGTTGATTTTATTGATAACAATAACATGACAGTTCCAGCTAACTATGATTATGTTGATTCAGTTTACAATACGGGAAGTCTAATCGATTATTTTATTTTAAACGGATTTGTGGTATGTGCGGATTGGTTGAATTGGAATACAGGTTGGTGGAGAGGTATGGATCCAGCAGGAGATAAGAAAAAATGGAGATATACCCTCTGGGATATGGATGCTTCTTTTGGGCACTACATCAACTATACTGGCGTACCAAGTCAATCTGCAAACGCGGACCCTTGTGACCCTGAATCCCTTGGAAATCCAGGTGGTCAAGGTCATGTACCGATATGGAATAAGTTACAAACCAACGATGATTTCTTCGCTGACTACATCAATCGATACGCGGAGTTAACCAGTACAGTCTTTACTTGCGACAGCATGCATAATCTTTTAGATAGAATGGTTGCCGAGATCCAACCAGAAATGCAAAGACATGCTATTCGATGGAATGGGAATTATAATACTTGGCTATCTAATGTTCAAGATATTCATGACTTCATCGATACGCGCTGTGTAGATGTGCCTGCTGGATTGGTCAACTGTAATCCAGAGATTTCTGGGCCTTATGAAGTGGTGTTTAATGTAGACCCACCCTTATCCGGTGAAATAGAGCTAAGCTCACTTACTCCTGCTACTTATCCCCATACATCCACTTATTTTGGTGGGGTTAATATTGATATCGATGCAGATGCTCTTCCAGGATGGATTTTTGATTATTGGACCATTGCAAATGACACCTTGTTGCCGGATAGCTTATCCGAAAATGCATTGTTTGATCTTAGTGGAAATGATTCCATTGTCGCACACTTTATACCAGATGTAGTTATTCCGCAAGATACCATTACTTTTATTGTTTTAGGCGCTGGTTCTGGAACAATTGATATTAACGGAAGCAATCAATCTGCATTTCCATTAACAGACTACTTCAATAGTGGCTCTCTATTAACTTTGGCAGCGAATGCAAATCCTGGTTTCTTATTTTCTAATTGGAGTATGACAAATAATGTTGCAAATCCAAACAATACGTCTACCAACATTGCCGTCAACCTAAATGGGAATGATACCATCTACGCATTTTTTGACCCAATACCTGTGGATACTCTCGTGTTTATTGTCAATCCTTTAGGAGCTGGTAATCTAACTATTAATGGGATAGCTCAAAGTACTTTCCCATACACAGGAATCTATACCAGCGGAGGCACCATGAATTTAAGCGCTAGTCCAAATGGTGGATATACTTTTAATAGTTGGGCGATGAGCATGCATACAGGTGCACCTAATAATCAATCTCCAAATATCAGTTTCACTTTGGGTGCAAATGATACAGTATTTGTCAATTTTGATGCAATCATTCTGGATACGATTGTATATTTGGTTGAACCTGTTGGAAGTGGTACAATTAATCTTAATTCCTCACCAATAGCACCCTTGCCTTTCACCGCAGTAAATCCTTCGGGTAGCATTATGAATATTCAAGGTAATGCCAATGCCAACTTCATATTTTCTTACTGGGAGGCAAATAACAATACTATAGCTAACATAAATAACGCAGCTACAAGTTTCACCTCTTCGGCAAATGATACAGTAATTGCTCACTTTAGCTCTAACTTATTGGACACTTTAGTTGTTATTATGTTTCCAAACAATGCTGCCACCTTAAATATTGGAGGTAATACGGTAAGCTCCTCCCCTTATACGGGACTCTATCCTGTGAATTCAAACCTAGCTATTGAGGCAATTCCGAATCCGGGAAACAGTTTCAATCGATGGGAACTTAATACGCAAGTTTTAGCAGATTATAATCCACTGACATCTTTTGTGTTTATCAATCAAGATACTCTTTTTGCCTATATTAATGCACCTACTTTTGTCAGTAACCTTGGTGAGGATATCAATGAATTTTCGCTTTACCCAACTATCAACGATGGAAACTTTGTCGTTAACTATACATTGAACGAATATAGTGATCTGCATTTAAGCATCGTAAACCTAAAAGGTAAGTTGATCAAATCATGGAAATATTCTAAAGAACGGCCTGGAGTTGAATGGAGCAGAGCGCTATCATTTGAAGGCAGCGACGGTATGTACATTCTTCAAATTTCTAGTGAGAAAACACAAGTATCAGAAAAGCTAATCAAGCTTAGTAAATAAAAAAAGGTCCTTCATCAAATGATGAAGGACCTTTTCTCAGGGTTATTATTCAAGCTACTTAATCTTTCATCAAATTTGGAGTGGTCTCATTCTCATTATTGATTTTTATATTAAGCCCTAATCCAATGATATAGGAGTACTTTTTAAAGTCCATCGTGTAAGTGCCAGTATAATTGGCTGGTCTAACTGCTAAAGCATTACCATCCGCATAATTATGATTGTAAGTAAACTGTTGACCAACATTTCGTGTAAACATGGCCCCGAAATCAATACAAACAGAAGGATTAAATGTTACCCGACCGCCCAAAGCAAAGGCGTGACCTGGTATCCAGAAATCTACATCGTTGTGATACTCTTCTTCAACACCTGCTCGGTTAAAAGTATATCCACCACTTATGAGAAACTTATCAAACAATTGATATTCCGTAGCCAACTCGACCTCATAGTATCCATTTTTTAAATACTGCTCTCGGCCATTAAAATCAACTCCTTTAAAGAACATGTATCGCCCCCCAGTATTTACTCGCCATTTATCCGTGACTTGGTAACCTATGCCACCACTTATAAAGCCCGGCAAATCCGATCTTATCTCCTCACCATCAATAAACACCGGACGGCCTCCTTGCATACCCCCATCTTTTCCATCTCTAACCAAAGTAGTCATTACAATTTTAGTACGATGTTCATACTTTAAAGCGATAAATAATTTCTCAGTTGGCTGTATGAGCACACTCGGTATAAAATTAAAACCACTACCTTTTTGCCTGATATTAATAAATCGATCTGCACCTAAGTCATCATAGATACCAGCAATTCCATCAAACGCTGGTTGACTAATTTCGTTACCAACAGCCCGCAAATAATCTCCTGGACTCATCCAATCATTCAAGGCCGAATTGTTAGTTTCAGCTAAGATTTCAATGTTAGAAACCTCCCCTTCACTTGAAACAATTTGTTGACTCCATCTAAAATCCATCCCAAATGAAAAGAACTTATTCAGTTTATAAGCAACACCAAGCTGCACTCCAGGGCTAAATCCTACCCCTTTATTCTGAAAATTATATCGATAATCAGTTATATTGCTGTATCCCGTTCCATTACTTGCATCATAATCAACTAAATTGAGTAGTCCTGGCAAATTAGTTATAGCTGCAGGAACATCTGCGATACCTCGATCAGAAACTGGTAAATCTGCATAGTCAGCACCACCAGCACCACCCACAATCATGAAGGCTCCATGTAAGCTTATCTTATTAATGTTCCAGTTTACAAATACACTTGGAAATACATAACTCTTTGCATTGCCTTCATACTTCTTGGGGTTTGAAGTATACAATTCATACTCACTTTCTACAGTACTGAATTGGTTTAAAATTTGATTATTGATGTCAATGTGAAAACCATTGCCCAAAGAAGGTAAATTTGCAGGGTTAAAAAAAACTGCATCCACGTCTATAGCGGTAGCCCTAGAAGGCATTCTTATAAATTGCGCACTTTGATTGGGTATTGTAAAAAGATTGGCTTGCTGAGAAAAGCAGAACATCGGTAAGAGAAAGATGAATGCTAAAGTGTAAAAGTTTTTCATTTTAAGTATATTTTTGAATTGCTAAAATAAGTAATTCAAACCTTGCTTAAGGCAGTTTTCAACATTTCGAGTGTCTGAATATCGATATATGTTAAAATTCGCACCTTAAAAAGATAAAAATATTTAGTGTAAAAATCGCAACTTTGCAAAAATGATAGTGATTACAGGAGCAAGAGGGTTTATTGGAAGTAATTTAATTGAAAAGTTGAATGCTGAGGGTTATGAGGATTTAATTCTAGTGGATGAGATAGAAAATAAGGATAAAAATATTAATCTCAGCGACTGCAGATATGAAAAACTTATCGACCGATCTCATTTTTTGGATTGGTTTATTGAAAATTATAGCCTGGTCAAATTTGTTTTTCACCTCGGAGCAAGGACGGATACTGCGGAACAAAACGTAAAAATATTTACTGAGTTAAACTTAAATTATTCTAAATCGCTTTTTTCAATTTGCAGCAAACATCAAATCCCAATAATCTACGCCTCATCTGCAGCCACCTATGGTAATGGAGAATTTGGTTACAATGACCAACACCCCATTCAACAATTAAAGCCTTTAAACCCTTATGGTTGGAGTAAGCAGAACTTTGATTTATGGGTTAAAGAACAAAATGAACAGCCGCCCTTTTGGGCTGGATTAAAATTCTTTAATGTATACGGCAAACACGAGGGCCATAAGCATCGAATGGCAAGTGTCATACTTCACGCATATGATCAAATACAAAAAACAGGTAAAATGAGACTTTTCATGTCTCACAAAGAAGCTGTTGGTAATGGAGAACAAAAGCGAGATTTTATTGCTGTTCAAGATGTAGTCGACATCTGCTTTTATTTTTTCCTTCACCCAAAGGAAAGTGGATTATATAATGTGGGCACTGGACAAGCAAGAACATACAATGATTTGTCCAATGCCTTGTTTTTAGCATTAAAAAAACCAACAAATATTGAATATATTCCTACACCCGAAGATATCAGAGAATCTTATCAATACTATACGCAGGCCGAGCTTAAAAAACTACGTTCGGCAGGCTATGAAAAAGCTTTTATATCTTTAGAAGAAGGGGTTGAAAAGTATGTCCAAGAATACTTGGGTGTTTCCTCATAATCTCAAGCTTATTAAAGCGTTAAGAAGACACGAAAAGAATTGCATTTGTTAATTAGACTGTTTGCCATATTATTTATTTGCTATTATTCTCAAGCTTCGGCGCAAAGTCTTTCAAATTATAGAGCCTTTAAACTAATCCCAACCTCCGATACCATCACCTTAGATAGTGTGAGTATATTGGAATCAAGTTTTGAAATCCGATTACAAGATGGTTCAAGCCTTGCCTCCGCCTCATATGCGCTAAATCCTTTCACCACTGATGTAATTATTGACAAAGGCTTAATTGGTCAAGAATTATATTTCTCTTACAGGACTTTCCCATTTCTTTTTAGCCGAAAGTATTACTCAAAAGATTATACAGCTTACAAAAAACAAACCAGCGAACAAGGTTATATTATACAATCCGCTCAAGTAAATAGTGCTAACCCAAGCTCCACCGGGCTCATAGATTTTGGAGAATTAGACTACAATGGAAATCTTTCCAGAGGAGTTGGTTTTGGAAATGCGCAAAGTTTAAATGTCAATTCGAGTTTCAACATACAACTATCAGGCATGATTACGGATGATATTGAAGTAAAAGCGGCAATAACAGACAACAACATCCCCATCCAACCTGAAGGAAATACAGCACAATTACAAGAATTTGATAAAGTCTTTATACAACTGAGAAAGGATCAACACTATTTAACCGTCGGAGATTTTGACCTAAAAAGTTCTCCAGGATATTTCATGAAGTTTCAGCGGAATCTACAGGGGGCGTCCTATCAAGGATCACAAGCAATTAACGAGTTTGGCGTAGCAAGCGGAATGGCAAGTTTTGCCATTTCCAGAGGCAAATTTGTCATCAATAATATAAGTGCACAAGAGGGTAACCAAGGTCCATATCGACTGTCTGGACCTAATGGTGAAACATTCATTATCGTTTTGGGTGGCTCAGAACGCGTATTTATAAATGGTGTGTTACAAGATAGAGGCGACAATAATGATTATACAATCGACTATAATGTCGGAGAAATCACCTTTACTCCAAACAAAATGGTCACCCAAGATATGAGAATCAGAGTTGAATTTGAATATGCTGATCGATACTTTCTGCGATCTTTATATCATGTTAACGGGGGATTTGAACATAATAAATTTAAAACAGAAATCAACTTCTTTTCTCAACAAGACGCCAAAAGTCAAGCAATCAATCAAGACCTAAACAACGATCGTACTCAAGTTTTAGAAAATGCAGGAGACAATTTACTAAATGCGCTTGCTTCTGGTGTAAATGCAGTAGAATTTGATGAAAGCAGAGTACTTTATGAAAAAAAAGACACCCTAATCAATGGAGTCATCGATACGTTTTATGTGTATTCCACTGATGAAAATATTCAGTTATACAGTTTAAGCTTCTCGTTGGTTGGAGAAGGCTTAGGATCTTACAATCCAATAAATGCGGTCGCAAATGGTCGAGTTTTTGAATACCTTGGTCCAGGAAATGGAGAATACCTTCCTGTCATTCAATTAATTGCTCCACAAAAACAACAACTGCTTAGCTCAAGGTTTACCTTCACGCCAAGCGAGCAAACAGCTTTAGGGTTTGAATTGGCTTTAAGTAATCAAGATTTAAATACTTTTTCTGATCTTGATGCTGGAGACAATATAGGACTGGGCATGAATCTATTTATAAATCAGGATATTCGTATAAGAAAAGATACCCTAAAAACAATTTTACTTACCGGCAATTACGAATTCAAGCAAAGTAAATTTGTTCCTCTCGAAAGATATAGAGCCGTAGAATTTAGTAGAAATTTTAGTTTTACCGATACCTTAAGCTTAGATGAGCATTTGGCGAATATAGGATTTAAGCTAAGTAAAAATAATAGGGGATTCATTGATTACAGGTTCAACTACCTTAAACGTGATAGCATCTATCAAGGAATAGAAAACATCATCTCTAGTAACTTTAATGCGAATCATTGGCAAAGCAGCAATAATATTAGGTATTTGTACGCTAAAAACCAAGAAGTAGAAACTCACTTTATCAGGCCTAATCTAATGTTAGCTAAAGAAATGCCTAAGCTAGATAATTGGAAATTAGGCATTCATATCAATCATGAAATAAATAAAGCGACGTCAGTTGTTTCTGACAGCCTGATGAGTAGTTCATTCCTTTGGCAAGAATATGGTGCTTTTATTCAAAATGCCGATTCCTCTAGAAATCAATATGCCCTTAGCTATAAACTGAGATACCAGCATTTATCTGATGGTGAAAAATTTGACGATGCCTATTTAAAAGCACAGAACGTTGAATTAAAGGGGAGATATATAGCCAAGAAAAGTCATACTTTAAATTGGAATTTAATTTATAGAAACCTACAACAAGACACCCTGTTTAATGCAGATAGTGATTTAGAACATTTCTATTTGGGCAGGTTCGATTATGGTGTTTCTGCTTCAAAAGGAGCTAT
>JADHRO010000097.1 GCA_016777395.1 Chitinophagales bacterium
ATTAGCTTACTTCAAGTTCTTCAACAAGAATATTCTCTATATGCGCTAAACTTTCATACAATTGGTCATAGCTGTCAATAACAAAGTATTGTTTTTGAAAATCATGCTTATAGAAGGGTGTCTGCACGATATGACGCACATCATAAGGGTGTCTTGGAACATCTTTGTCTTGCACTGCAAAATCAGATTCTCCAATTGAAGACAATATCCCAGCGCCGTATATTTTTATCTGTCCTTCTTCATTGATTAGGCCAAACTCAACAGTGAACCAATATAATCTGCTTATCATTTCAACTGCATGAGGATTTTCAATATGTTTTAAAGCAATTTTAGCTAAACCTTGAACAAAATCAACGAAGCTTTGAATACTCAGAAGAGGAACATGAGCAAAAACATCATGAAACATGTCGGGCTCTTCTAAATACTCCAACTCATTCTTTTTTCTTATCCATGTGGTAACAGGAAATCTTCTATTCGCTAAATATTGAAAAAAAGGTTTGTCCGCTATCAAACCAGGCACTACATATGTTCTCCAAGCTGTAGCTTTTATTAAGTTTCCATTGACCGCTTTTATTTGAGGAATTTTGTTACTTTCAAATCCACATAATTTCAGTCCTTTAAAAAAATCCTTGGTGGCGTTTTCTTTAAGTTCAACCATTTGACGTGAATAAAGAATGTTCCATACTTCATGGTCATCGACTGAATATTTATCATACTCTTGAATCAATTTTTTTGCAGGCAGATCATATGGTTTTTTATTCTCTAACATAGCTTAAAAGGGTTTGAATGGTTTAGTAAAGATACGAAATCCTAAAAATTAAGACTCATTCTCCAGGATAAAATTTCTGAGCATATTTAGGGCGATTTGAGCGCTAATTTTTATATTATATTCCCGTTGATTAGTCAGTGAAAAACATTTGGCTTTCACTTCGTTTTTATTGCCTACTGCAATCCATACTGTCCCTACTGGCTTATCGGGTGTGCCACCCCCAGGTCCAGCTATTCCACTTACTGCAATACCATAATTAGTGCCTAATTTCTTCAGGAGACCACGGGTCATCTCTTGAATAGTTTCTTCACTTACAGCTCCGTAGGTATTCAAGGTTTTATTACTAACCCCTAGCAACTTTTCTTTAAAGTCATAACTGTAGGCCGTTATTGCGCCTTCAAAATATGCCGAACTTCCCGGTATGGAAGTAATTAAATGCGAGATATATCCTCCTGTACAACTTTCGGCAGTTGAAAGCGTCATTTTCTTTTTAATCAATAAATCTCCGACACATTTAGCTAAAGATTCATTTTCATTAAAGCTATATACATGTTGAGCTATTCGTTGACTAATTTCAGATTGAATTGCACTTAAATTAGCTATAGCTTTTGCTGAATCTTCGTTAACCGTTGTGGTAAGTCTAAGTTTTACATTCCCTAGATTGGGGAGATAGGCTAAAGTCGTTCCCGGAGGTAAACTTGCTTCTATATCTTCAATTTTCTCATAGATAGCACTTTCTCCGATCCCTGCGCTCATAATATACTTATTGAGTATTGTAGGGAGATTTTTTTCAGAAGCAATTTTGGGGAGTATATAATTACTTAACATATAACGCATTTCATTGGGAACCCCTGGCATGGATATGTAAATTTTATCATGCTGCACAAACCTCATTCCCATAGCCGTACCTTTGTCATTCGGTATCAATTCTGCACTGGAAGGAATCATTGCTAATTTTCGATTAAGTTCAACTTGCTTGTTGCCACGTTTTTTGAAATAAGATTCTATTTTTTCAAAAACACTTGCATTGAAGCATAATTCAGTTTTAAAAAAGTTAGCCAAAGCTTGTTTGGTGATATCATCCTTGGTTGGTCCTAATCCACCGGTAATAAAAATTATATCTGCATTCTTCCCTGCAATTTCTAGTCCTTCGTAAATACCGTTATAGGAGTCAGATATTGAGTAGATACCTGCTATTGCTATACCATTTGCTACACTTTGCTTTGCGATGTATGCACTGTTGGTATCGATAGTCGTGCCATTAAGTATTTCATCACCAATGGTTAATATACTTGCTTTCATTTTATTTTGTCTTTGTTTTATAAGCCATTACATCTAAAGTTGTAAATTTGGCAAAGTATTTGACAAACTTAACTTAAAATAAGTAACTATGTTTAAAAAAATTCTGCCCTTGCTCTTGGTTTTTGCCATTCTCAACAGTGGTTGTGAGGCCGCTGCAAATATTTTACAACAAACTGGATCTGCCTTAGTAGGCGATGGAAGTTATGTCCCAACTTCTGGTGAAGCAGGAAACGGATTAAAACAGGCATTGGAAATTGGAATTGCTGCCGGATCCAATCGCTTGGCTGAAAGAGATGGTTATTTTGGTAATACTTTGGTCAAAGTATTATTTCCTCCAGAGGCGCAAAAAGTTGAAGAGACTATGCGTAATTTGGGTCTCGGCTTCATGGTGGACAAGGCGATTGAATCTTTTAACCGAGGAGCTGAAAAAGCTGCTAAAGAAGCTGCTCCAATTTTTGTAACGGCTATCAAGTCAATGACAATTAGTGATGCTATGGGTATTTTGTTGGGCAATCAGGATGCAGCTACATCCTACCTTAAATCATCAACTTTACAACAGTTAAATACTCAGTTTACACCAATAATTGATAGAAGTCTTAACGAGGTTAATGCCACAAAATATTGGGAAGATGTAATAGTACGGTACAATAAAATTCCTTTCGTAAAAAAAGTGAATCCTGATTTAACGGCTTATGTTACGGAGAAAGCACTGGATGGTTTATTTTTAATGGTGGCCAAAGAAGAATTAAAAATTAGAGGAAACGTTTCATCAAGATCGACTGAATTACTTCAAAAAGTTTTTGCTTATGCAGATTCGCAAAAGTAGAAAATAAGTCATTTTGAGCTTAGAATATCAGAGGGGGGCTAGTCCTCCCTTTTTTCTTTATGAATAATTGTCGTTAAATTTGTGATATGGAAGAGCAAAAGCAAGAGCCTCAGCAAGATCAAAAAAATCAAGTAGAGCAGGTGCAAGAAAAACAAGAAGAAGCGCTGCTAAGTAAAGATGCAATTATTGAACGGTTTGAGGTTTTGGTTAAATCAGAAGATTTTATGAAGCATCCATCCATGGTTAAAGAATGGAAAGGACGTTTTCATCAGTTGAGCAAAGTGGAGGAGGCTACTCAACTTAAGGCATTTAATGAAAAAGAGGAAAAGGATGAAGCGGAGATCTTTGAGCCGCAGGTCCATCCATTAGATAATCGGTGGAAAGAGTTACTTAATATCTATAACGATAAAGTGGTTTCGCATAACCAGGCGAGGGTAGAAGCCGAAAAACAGAATCTAAAAGACAAAGAAGATCTTTTAGAAGCATTGAAACTATTGGTTGAAGAAGAGATGAAAAATGTAGGTTCGGCATTTTCTTCTTTTTATTCCATACAAGATCGATGGAATGAGATAGGAGAAGTTAACAAATCAAAGTTCAAGCAACTGCAATATGATTACAGTCATTTTAGAGATTTATTCTATTATAACGTTGGAATTCATGATCAGCTAAAGAATTATGATTTCAAAAAAAATGCGACACAAAAGCGAGAGATAATTGAGGAGCTTAAAAGTTTAGCGAGCCAAGATAATATTCGAAAAATGGAGAAAGGCATCAAGGATATGCAGGCTAAGTGGGATGGAATTGGTCCAAGCTCCAATGAAGTTTGGGAAGGATTGAAGAGTGATTATTGGGAGACAGTTAATACAATCTATGATAAGATAAGGGATCATTATAAGGCCATGCGCGAAGCTCAAGCAAAGGTTTTAGAAGAGAAAAATGCGCTGGTTCTGAAAATGGGAGAGATCATTGAAAAATCTAAGACATTTAGCTCGTCAAAGGAATGGATTCAGTCGAGCAAATCAGTAAACGAATTGCATAAAGAATGGAAAGCTGCAGGTTATGCTGCTCGATCTAAAGAAGAGGAGATATGGTCTCGATTTAAGGAGATGTCGGATGATCTTCGTAAACGTCAAAATTTATTTTTTGATGAGCTTAAAGCGTCAAGTAATCAGATAGTAGCCGCTAAAAATAAGTTGATAGAAAAAGCCAAGGAACTCAAAGATTCAAAGGAATGGAAAAACACTTCAGAAGCATTAATTAAATTGCAAAAGGATTGGAAGAATCTTGGACATGTTCAGTACAAACTCGATCAAAAGTTATGGAACGAGTTTCGCAGTTCTTGTGATGATTTCTTTAATTCTAAAAAAGAGTATTTCGATACGCTGGACGAGCGACAGGCAGAGCACTTTAAGCAGAAGCAAGGCATTTCCGTTAAAATTGCAAAAAGCAAGACAGAGGAAGAACTTAGAGGCTTGATAATGGATTGGCAAACAATCGACTATGTACCCAAAGACAAAGTTGCTAAGGCAGATTCAAGTTTTAATGACTCCATAAAAAAAGCGGCAAAAACCTTGAAAATTGACGAAGATGCGTTAACGAAACTTCGTTTTGAAGCCAAAATTTCTGCCATAAAATCAGGGGAAAATTCTGAAGTTAAAATTAAAACTGAACGTCAATTTATCCAATCACAAATTGAAAAAGTACAAGAAGAGTTAATCCGATTTGAAGAAAACATGTCCTTTTTTGGACCATCCAAAGGGGCCCAAAAACTTAAAGAAATTGTTGAGAAAAGGGTAGCAGAGGGAGAGGATAAGATCGCTGAATGGAAAGATCAATTAAAAATGTTACGCTAGTTAATACACCAACACGGCGATCCCATTTACGCAGTTGATTCCGGAAGGCATGCGAGCTGAAGAACAATCGCTGCTTATATTCCACTTGGTGTTGAATGCTAATTCTAATATTCTTAACTGGTTGACCTTTTCAAGAAAAAGACTGGGGTCAATAGTTGAAGGATAAGCCAGGTAGGACCAAGGCCCTCCGCATGGCTTACTCCCTATCGGAGTGAAAGCCCATGATTGTGCATCAATACACGATTGTCCTCTGACCAAATCTTCAATTTCGATGAGCAAATTTGTAAGTTCTTCCGCTTCCTGTTTTTGACTTAAAGCAGCACTTGAAAAATCTTTACTGCAAGCCGAAAAACTTATAATAATTACCGAGAATAAAAGGAATGATTTTGTTATACACTTCATGGTCTGTCTGGTTTATCAAATTTATTAGTCGATCAGGATTAGCGGCAAAATACGATGCTTTCTAGCCGAGCTAATTTTGAGGAAGTAAGTACCTTCAGATAAATTTATTGTAGGTAAACTGATGAGTCCCTTAGTAAAACTTTCATACTGAGCGTTCCAAACCAATTGACCGATAGCATCAAAAATACTGAGCCCTAAATTCGTCGATGACCTCAAGGCTAGATATAAGTTTGTATTCGCGTTGCTTGGATTTGGATATAAGTTGACTTCACTAATAACATCTATATCATTCAGACCTACAAAACCTATGCTCGCCGTATCGAATGCTAAACAACCAACTCCATCTGAAATGGTTAGGAGGTATTGACCGCCTGACAGGTTATCTATAAAGTCTCCTGAGAGCGCACCATTATTCCAAGAGTAGGTATACGGGGCTGTTCCACCGCTTGCAACTGCTGTTATACTGCTATTTCCTTGAGTAGCTGAATTATCAATTACCGTTAGATTACTATTCACGCTATAATTGCTTTCTATAGTGAAACTTGCATTACTTGAGCAAGAGCTTGTGGCATCGGTTATGGTTACTGAATAATTGCCAGCTGCCAATCCTGTGATTAGTTCAGCAGATGATCCATTGTTCCATTGAATATTATAATTACCACTACCTGCGCTTAGGTTCAAATCGATAGAGCCGTTAGATACTTCGTTGCAACTAGTATTGCTTACTGTTGCATTCTCTTGAGGTAAAGCATTTACGACGATATAAGATGTTTTTGTTTCTGTATTTGATCCGCTCGGTCCATTGACGGTGTAACTCACGTTGTATACACCTGGAGTATTATAGGCTACTGTAGGAGAAGCAGCTGAAGAGGTATTTGGGCTTCCTCCTTGGAAAGACCAAGATCGAGAATTAACGACTCCCACACTGTTATCTGAAAAACTAATACTTTCACCTACACAAATTGAAGTAGATGAAGCATTGAAGTCAGCAACTAGAGATGAGGCAACTCCGGTGATGTTGATGTTGTCCAAATATAGGTTATTTCCGATGGTACCACTGTTGAATCCTTCAAATTTAACTAAGACTTCATTGCCCGAAAAAGCGGTTAAATCTAAACTGAAGCAATCTGAACCGATTGTACCCATGCACCATTCACTCGAATTGGAGGGTACAAAGCCATTTTCATTTGTTGTTGCGGTAGCAAAAGATCCCGTTGAATTTTCTCCCGTTCCAAATATTCTTTGCCAGCTTCCCCCACAATCAGTGGAAACGTAAACAATGAGTGAATCTGTTGTCGTTTGATCAAATCTTCTGTAAGCATGCTCAAAAGTCATGTTAATTGAGGTGTACCCATTAAAATTCAATTTAGGACTAATGAGACCATCTCTTTGAGATGATTGCGCATAATTAAAGAAATCCATTTTCGCTCCTATGCTTCCGGGACTTGTTCCTACTACGTTAACCATTTCCCAGGTCTCTGCATTGTCAGGGTTACTCAAAGACCAGGTTCCACTGCTTATTGAGTTTGAACTAAAACTTTCTGTAAACGGCAGAGTCTGGCTATTGGATAGTACAGTAAAGTTTGCTTGACTTTGGTCGTTAGAGGCATTCTGATCTGCATTGCCATTAGGATTAGATGTGTTGGCTGTTAGCGTAATAAATCCCGCATTAGCGCTTATGTTGGGAAGTGTAACAATCTCGGTTTGACCGATAGTTAAATTTCCATTCCAATTGAAACTTTGGTTAGGTCCACCTGTATTATAGATTATTGTAGCTGAGACAAGGGGATTGTTTCCAAAATTCCTTATTCTGACTTCTGGCGCAAAAGTACCGCTGCAAATCCTGCTTTGAGGAAAAATGATTTCACTTATTCCTGCATCATCATTAATATTGGGATTGATGATACAAAAATCATGACTGGTACTGTTACCAAAATCCCCATTGGCTGCCGTCATTTGAAAAAGATTCGCTCCATTTTCATCCGTCATGAAGTAGTCGCCGTCTACATTACAGTTCCATTGTGAACCATACATGCCGTCACCATATGAGTCGTATATATTAAAGGTATAGCAACCAATAGGCAGGCAATACGAACTCGTAATTGTTTCACCGCCTGTTATGTCTGTGTAAGGCCCACCACTTACTACGGTGTTATTTTGATCATCTAGAATTTCCCAAGTAATTTCAGAGCCGTAACAATCTGTGGTAATACTTAAACTTGCTACTTGACCAGTAGGATCTAAGGTGAATGCTTTACTTTGACTATCATTTGAGGGCAGTTGATCACCGGCTAAATTGGCAGTGGCTGTAAAGGTGAAGCTTCCACTTCCTGCAGTGCTTTGTACCGGCAAACTTACTTGCGCACTTTGCCCAGAAGCTAAGCTACCCGTCCAGTTAAAATTGTTATTAACGGTACCCCATGTATAGTTGATGGTAAGATTGGTAATCGTATTACTTCCATAGTTTCTTAGCG
>JADHRO010000098.1 GCA_016777395.1 Chitinophagales bacterium
CCTTCCACATGCTTCTTTATTGACTCAATATGCGCCTTAAGAAAAACTGCTTGTTGATCTTCCTCTTCGCTATTTACATATTGCTCATATGCAGTTAAGCTAACTTTACTATCCACAATCATCTTCTTACCATCAGGCAAGTTTATAACCACATCCGGCAAAACTCTGGAGCCATCCTCTAGCGTAAAACTTTGCTGAATCTCATATTCTCTTCCCTTTTCCAATCCAGACTTCTCTAGCACCCGCTCTAGGACCAATTCGCCCCAATTCCCTTGTATCTTACTATCCCCCTTTAGGGCTTTAGTTAAATTCAAAGCTTCTTTACTCATTTGCTCATTCAATTCTCTAAGACCTGAAATTTGCTGGCGGAGGGTCGCATGCATATCAATACTATCTTTATTCGTCGATTCCACCCTTTTTTCAAATTCACTAATCTTCTCCTTCAGAGGGTTTAAGATGTGTTGCATGGATTCTTTGTTCTGCTCGGAAAATTTTTGACTATTATCCGCCAATATTTTACTTGCTACACTTGCAAATTGAAGTTCCATTTTTTCTTGTTGTTCCAATTGGATGACCAATTGAGATTTCAGCTTTTCTGCTAAATGTTCTACATCCTTTTCTGCACCTGCCAATTGATTATTTAACTCATTAATTGTCAATTGAGCTGTTTCTAATTTTTGATTTAGTGTCGTATTTTGCTCGGTAAGTTGACCAAGCTTCCCCTTGACACCTGCATGGTCTGCCTTAGCATGCATATACATAAAGCCAAGGCCCAAGGAAACACCAACAATAAGGGCAACAATTATTATTACAGAAATACTCATAACACAAAAATACTAAAGCTAAACGTAAGGAATATGCGTTTACTAAAAAATTTATGAAGACTTAATTAAAAAATGACAGGAGTGCGTTCAATTCCTTTTGAAAAATAAGTTGGTTCAAATGGATTGAACCACCAAGACAATAATCCGTTTTATAATCTATGAGTAGATATAAAGTTTACTAAACTATTTGTGGAGTATACAAATTGTTAGAGGAATGATTGCAATGAAATAAAAATAAGAAACTCGCTACTAAAAAGAATACTATTACAGCCATTTATTCTTTTTGTACCAGTCTATCGCATCCTCCACACCATCCTTTATTAATACTGTCTGCTTAAACCCAAAATCTTTTTTTGCCTTATCAACTTTACAAATCCAGGCTTCCTGAACTCCTTCTTTTGCTTTTTCATAATCGAAAGTGGGCGCTTTGCCCTGCAGCTTTCCGAAAAATCCAGCCATTTTCCCCGCTAGACGAATAAGAAAATGAGGTAAACGCAAATACACCGGGTTCTTGCCCAATTTATTGGCACATATTTTCCCCAATTCTTTCCACGAAACCAATTCCTCTGCACTTAAATAATAGGCCTGTCCATTCGTTTTCTCAACCAAGGCCATTTGATAAAATGCCTCTACTAAATCCTTTACATTTATAATACTCAAATACTTATCATTAAAACCGACTAAGGGAACCAGCCCATGTTCAACCGTTTTGATAAATTCAAACAACTCAACCTCTCTGCTTCCGCTAATAACCGAAGGTCTTGCAATGGTAATGGGCAGTCGAGCAAAATATTGTGCACAAACCTTCTCCTGTGCCACCTTAGCTTTGCCATAAAGAGAAACTGCATTAAATGGACCAGACTCATCTAGTGGAGTATCTTTAGTGCATGGCCCGCCTACCGCAAGACTGCTGGTAACCACAATTTTTTTAATTGTAGCCTTTCGCACAAGTGCAGCTTCTAATATATTTTTGGTTAACTCGACGTTTCCGTAGTAATAATCTTCATACTTGAGTGCTGCAACAGTGCCCGCCAAATGAAAGATATAATCCGCTTTGTCAAATACTTTAATCAGCGCATCGACATCTGTTAATCCGCAAGTATGTATTTTTACATCCTTACCTTCTAACCATTTCAAATTACTAGTCGGACGAACAATACAATGAATTTCTATAGACTCCAAAAGCAGACGATCGACAAGATGGCTGCCCAAGAACCCATTTCCACCAGTTAGTACTATTTTAAGCTTATTGGACATAAATATTTTAGAATTAGCTAGGCAATGATAAGAAAAAAGTAACTTTACTTTAAATTTAAACGCTTTAAAATGCAAATTCTAGATAAATGTAAGGCTTACAACCGTTCGGAAGAAGTTAAAAATCAGGGAGTTTATCCCTATTTCCGAGAAATTCAAGATAGCGAAGGTCCCGTGGTGACTATGGAAGGTAAGAAAGTAGTGATGGCCGGATCTAATAATTACTTAGGTTTAACTACACACCCTCATGTCAAAGAAGCGGCAATAAAGGCAATTGAAAAGTATGGAACCTCTTGTTCTGGTTCTAGATTTTTGACTGGAACAATTGATTTACATGTGGAAATGGAAGATAAGATCGCTAAGTTTTTAGGTAAAGAATCTGCCCTTTTATTCAGCACAGGCTTCCAAGCAGGCCAGGGTGTTATTGCTCCTTTGGTTGGAAGAGGTGAACACATTTTGTCCGATCGTGATAATCATGCCAGTATAGTTGCTGGAAACATGTTAGCCGCAAGTTTAAACATAAATGTAGTGCGCTACAGGCACAACGACATGGAAGATTTGGAAAAACGACTTTCTAAATTACCTTTAGAGGAAGGCAAGTTGATTGCAACGGATGGGGTATTTAGTACCTTTGGGTCTGTTGTATCCTTAGATGACATAGCCGCACTTGGTAAAAAATATAATGCCAATGTAGTCGTGGATGATGCACATGCATTTGGCGTGATTGGTCCAGGAGGGAAGGGTACCGCTCACCATTTTGGTGTAGAGGATGATGTAGATCTAATGATTTGTACGTTCAGTAAGACCCTTGCATCTATCGGAGGATTTGTAGTTGGCGATGAAAAAGTAATCAACTATTTAAAACATAAATCACCTGCCTTAATCTTTAGCGCATCCCCAACCCCAGCCTCTGTTGCTAGCTCTATTGCTGCCTTAGAAGTATTAAAAGCAAACCCAGAACTTCCAGCGAAGGTTCGCGCGAATACTGAATTCGTAAGGCAAGGGTTAAAAGATTCAGGTTTTCAAGTTGTTGATGGAGAAACCGCAATAGTTCCAGTCATTATTGGAGATGATGATAAGACATTTAAAATTTGGAAAATGCTCTATGATGAAGGGGTATTTGTAAATGCCTTTATTTCACCAGCTACACCACCAGGAATGCAAATGTTACGGACTAGCTATATGGCAACACATGAACCAGAGCACTTAGAATACATAGTGGCTACTTTCAAGAAATTAGGTAAAAATCTAGGACTTATCTAGCCCGATACATTCTTCCTAAATATCAAAAACACCCATGAAACATAGAACGTATCACTACTTTTTTGAAGACAATATTCACGACTCTGAGGATAGTATTACTATAGATGGTAAGGGAACCTTAAACTACAAAACCATACAAATAGATTGTCTTGACCGTTTTAATGGCCGCTTAGCTTTGTTTGCTTTCCCAATAAAATATCTACATTCTGCCGATAAGCTGTTTCATTTATTCGGATTAAAAGGGAACTTGGACTATTTCTTTTCTGAATGTCGAGAAGTAATATCAGTTCCAGAGAAGCATCAAGACGATAAGGGCAAAGAGGGTAAACTAAATTTCCAGGTTTATTTTCATGATGTACCTGCTTCATTAGAATCTATTAATGATAATGCTATTGTTGTATTGGCATTAGATGTAGATGAAAATAAAAAGGATGAAAACGGATTATGTCCATACAAGTTAGCAGGCTACGTTCATGCGAATGAGTTCGAATTTACGGATGGAAAAAAAGGAATAGAAAGGTATAAAGGCTATTATTACAACATGCTTCGCATCAGTGAGGGGCTAAGGAATGGTCAAAAAATATACAGAAGAACGGGTATTTTTTCAACCATGTTTACCATTTTACTGGATCTAGTTAACCAAAATAAGGTGCACTTCGTTTACGCAGCAATGGGCAAAGCAAACGAAAGAATTAATCGAGCCTTAAAAAAACTAGCTGAGCATTATGATAAACATTGGGACATTTGGCCCGTAACAAGTAATTCTCATTTATCCCTGTTATACGGTAGAACGAAATATCGTAAACAATTGGTAGAGATCACTCATGACAAGGATAAAATTCGCGACTTATATAAGCTGAGTCAAGAACATCGGGGGGATTATATGTTTAATCAGTATCCCTCTTTTGAAGAATTCTATCATTTCTACGAGCGTATCATTTCCTACTCTAAGAGTTCGGGAGCATATATGATTACGGATGAAAAAGGGGCCATGAAAGCTGCTTGTATTGCAGTAAATTGGGGAGATTATTTCTCTTTTGAACTAGATAATCCCAAAGGGATTTTTAAAGTGCTTGCCAATTTAAAACTGACCGATCAGTTATTATATACTTGGAAAACTGCTGGAGAGCCAGAATACGTCGAAAAGCTGTTTAGAGGTATCGCTCAAAAGTACTACAAGGAACATGATGTCAAAATGGGCTTGTATAACTCTTATGAAGGAGATCCTTACAGTAAAATAAAGAGTAGTATGATAAATGATCCATTTAATTACTTTGTGATTTATGATCGTCCTGAACTCTATGAGCAGTTCAAAGAAACCTCCAAAGACAAGGAAGGCAACGTTAGAATATTTATTGACCCACCCCTATTTTAATTTAAGGCCTACTTTTTACCTAAATATGCAATGCACTTTAATTCAATGGCAATCGGCGTAGGTAGACTTTTTATTTCGCAGGTAGTTCGGCATGGTTGATTATCTTTAAAGTATTCCGCGTAAATTCTATTGTAGGTGTGGAAATCTCGTTTCATATCAGTCAAAAATACAGTGACATCTATCAAATCCATCCAGTCTGCGCCACTAGCTTCGAGCACTGCTCTGACATTTTGAAAAACCGAATGGCATTGAGCTTCAAAATTAAAATTTATGAAATTCCCATGCTTATCAGTCTCTAAACCAGGGACGGCAGAATGGTCTCCTTCGGTAGATCGAGGGCCTATACCTGAGAGAAATAGTAAATCACCTGCTCTTTTAGCATGAGGATACGAACCTACCGGTTTGGGTGCTTTGTTTGTATTAATACTCATAATTGCAAATATAAAAAAAGTCCCGACAGCATCGGGACTTACAAATTTATTTGATTAAAACATTAGTTAGTAGGTGCCATCATTAAGGGTTGCTTGATAGGCATCGTTTCTTCTTCAGGTACGGCATTTACTTTTCCTGAGATATACAGCACCTTAGTTGTTTCATTTGAATTGGAAGTTATGGTAATCGATTTATTAAATGCCCCAATACGTCTAGCTGTATTGTAAGTAACCATTATACTGCCTTCTTCTCCCGGCAATATTGGTTCTTTAGGCCATGAAGGTGTTGTGCATCCGCATGATGCTTTTACATTACTCAACACTAGCGGTTCTGTTCCGGTATTTATAAACATAAACTCATGATTCACCTTAGGACCTTCCTCAATCTCACCAAAACTATGTTTCTCCTCAGAGAAAGTTATTTGTGCCCCACTCTGTGCAAAAAGTATATTACCTAAGGTAAAACTTGTGATAAATAACAGGAATAAATGCTTCATAGTTTTTGGTTTTGGAAAGTAAAAGTAAGTAATAAAACTGGAACATCCCAAACCTTTAACATGCATTTAACGCTCATTTTCACATTGCAATTTGTATATTTGCAAAAGCAAAATCAAATATTCAAAGAAGTAATCATGGCTGCAAAAACCAAAAATACAAAAGGGACTGTTGAGCAAGACTACATCCAAATAGTCTTGGATGATTATCGCCTGGCAGTGGTGAGCAGAGAAGCCAGTTTGATGGGTCGAAAAGAAGTGCTTACGGGAAAAGCAAAGTTTGGGATTTTTGGAGATGGTAAAGAGTTGGCGCAAATCGCTTTAGCCAAGAGTTTTTTTAAGGGAGATTTTCGATCAGGTTATTATCGAGATCAAACCTTTATGTTTACGAAAGACCTAATTAATGTGCAACAGTTTTATGCGCAATTGTATGCAGATTCACAACCGGGAGCAGATCCATGCAGTAATGGTAGGCAAATGAATGGCCACTTTGCTTCACCGCTTATTGACAAACAGGGTGAATGGTTAGCAAGTAAGGATTTATACAATACCGCTGCAGATATTTCCTGCACGGCCGGTCAGATGCCTAGAGCGATAGGTTTAGCTTTAGCCTCTAAATTTTACAGAAATAACAAAGAACTCCAAAATGAAAATCCTTTCTCCAATGGGGGAAATGAAGTATGTTTTGCTACTATTGGCGATGCGAGTACTTCTGAAGGACATTTCTGGGAGAGTATCAATGCAGCATGTGTGCTCAAGATACCTTTAGCATTTACCGTTTTTGATGATGGATACGGGATTTCTGTTCCTAAGAAATATCAAACCACTAAGGAAAACATCTCGGAAGTTTTAGAGGGTTTTAGATTGGATGATAACGGAAATGGAATGTATATCTTTAAGGCAAAGGCCTATGATTATGCAGAACTTTGTGCTGTTTATGAAGAAGGTATTAAACTTGTTCGTGAGAAGCAAATCCCTGCATTATTCCATATTACTGATGTTACCCAACCCCAAGGACATAGTACCTCAGGTTCTCATGAAAGATACAAGTCTAAAGAGCGCTTGCAATGGGAGATTGACTTTGATTGTATAAAGAAAATGCGGGGTTGGATTGAAGACAATAACTTGGCAAATGCGGCCGTCTTGGATCAAATAGAGAAAGACGCTCAGCAATATGTTTTAACAAGTAAAAAAGCCGCTTGGAGTGAGTTCAATAAACCCATAAAAGCAAAGATTAATGAATTACAAGCCTTGTATGTTAATTTGGTACAAACCTCACCATTAAATGCCAAAATTGAACTTGCCGTTAAAGATTTAAAGGGTGCATACAATCCGGTTAATAAAGACCTTATAGAAAGTGCTAAGCGTGTACTCAGAATTGTTGGTAAGGAGAATCATGCTGCAAAAAATGAACTGCGAAACTGGTTGCAGCAATTTGAAGCTGAAGCACAAATAAAATTCAACACGCACTTATACAGCGAAACGCCTTATGCTGCCCTAAAGGTAGAAGAAGTAAAAGCTGAATTTTCTGCAAACAGTGTAGAAAAAAATGGTTTTGAAATTTTAAATAAGGCATTTGATTTGATGCTTGATCGAGATCCTAGAGTGATTGCTTTCGGGGAAGATGTGGGAAAAATTGGAGACGTTAATCAAGGATTTGCAGGCTTGCAAGATAAATATGGACTTGGACGAGTTTTTGACACTGGAATTCGAGAACTTACCATCATGGGTCAAGCTATTGGTATGGCCATGAGAGGTCTTCGACCAATTGCAGAAATACAATACTTAGATTATCTAATTTACGGATTGCAGCCACTGAGTGATGACGTAGCATCTCTAACATATAGAACAAATGGAATTCAACGTTGCCCGTTAATCATTCGAAGCAGAGGGCATCGTTTAGAAGGGATTTGGCATACAGGATCTCCCATGGGAATGATTATCAATTCGCTAAGAGGAATCAATGTACTTGTGCCAAGAAATA
>JADHRO010000099.1 GCA_016777395.1 Chitinophagales bacterium
CATATTTTCCTTACTTGGATAGTTCTCATTTTTCATTATTTTTGTCAATCTCTCAATTTCTTGACTTAAGTTTTCCTGCGAATCACCACATGATATAAGCAAAAAACTCAGTAAAAATATCCATAGAAGCTGCTTCATTTTTTATAATATTTATTAATAAAGGTAATTACATTTTCAATAGGGCGACCAAGAACTGCATCCTTATCATTGAACAATATTGGACGTTCTATAAGCTTTGGATTATTAACCAGAATTTCAAGCCATTCCACATTACTGAAATCTTTACCCTTATAATACTCTTTATAAAGAGCGTCTGTTTTACGAACAATATCACTAGGATACAGACGAAGTTTTGAGAGTAAGTCCTTAAGATCATTTATATCCAAAGTCCCTTCCAAATAGGGAACTATAGAATAGGGAATATTTTGTTCTTCAAGTACCTTTAAGGCATTTCTGCTTTTCATGCATCGACTGTTATGCAACACAATTAAATTATTCATAGCGTTTTCCTCAAACCTTTGATTTCTATTCAATTTTAAAGTTAACTTGATTTCTGTATAATTTATTAAACTTTGGAGCTAAAAGCTTCAAGGCTTGTTTATATTTGTATCCATTATGATATTAAGCGGTAAAAAAATAAAAGAGGAATTAGATAATAATATATTTATTACTCCATTCGATGAGAAACAATTGAATCCAAACAGCTATAATTTGCGCTTGTTTAATGAACTTTTGGTCTACGATAAGCATACATTGGATATGAAAACGCCTAATACAGCAAGCAAGATTATCATTCCTGAAGAGGGTTTGCTGTTGGAGACAAATAAACTTTACCTGGGTAGAACCCTTGAGCATACCCGAACAGAAGGATATGTGCCTATGTTGGAAGGAAGAAGCTCCATCGGTCGTTTAGGTATGTTTATCCATGTAACTGCTGGTTTTGGGGATGTTGGGTTTGATGGATTTTGGACACTAGAAATATTTTGCGTTCAACCTATACGTATATACCCAAATGTTGAAATTTGTCAAATATACTACCATGCTATTGATGGCGAATATGATGTTTATAAAAGTGGAAAGTATCAGCATAATAAGGAAATACAACCAAGTATGCTTTATAAGGATTTTAAATAATCCAGTTTCATGAACAAGAAAATATAGAAATATGATTTGGAAGAAGGAATTTACCTTAGATGGATTAAATAATACCCAGGGCAATATGGTCAGGCATTTGGGCATCAAGTTTAGCGCCTTTGGGGATAATTATATAGAAGCTAACATGCCGGTTGATGAGCGGACAATACAACCATTCGGCGTTTTGCATGGTGGGGCTTCAGTTGTGCTCGCCGAGACATTGGGTAGCATGGGAGGTTATCTTTGTTTAGAAGATTTAAAACAAACAACTGTAGGACAGGAAATTAACGCTAATCATTTGAGATCAATAAGAAGTGGAATAGTGACTGGCCGAGCGGTGCCTATTCATCTCGGACGAAAGAGTCAAGTTTGGAGTATTGAAATCAAAGATGAAAATGATAAACTTGTGGCGATATCGCGCTTAACATTGGCTATCATCTCAGTGAAGTAAAAGATTAATAAAGAAGATAAATCTATCAACTCCCCCCATGCGCATTAGCCTACTTTAGTTAATGTATGCGTTTATCTAACTCTGGATATATATTTCCCCATCTGCGCAAGTTGCTCTTTAATTTCTTTGCTCTGCGGTTTCAATTTTTTTGCTTTTTTGAAATAGTCTTTTCCCTGCTTAAGTTGTCTTCCCTGAATTTCTATTGAAGATAGTTGAAGTAAGGCAGCAGCCATACTGTCATCATCAGGAAGACCCTTTGCCAAGGCTTGTTTCAAATTGCGTTTGGCTTCTTTACGATTACCCTTTTGCATGGCTAACATGCCTAGTTGCAAATAAGAAGCTCCTTCAAATTCCTCACCCGCAAGACTACTTTTACTCTTAATACTTTCTTTTAAAAAACCTTCAGCAGTGTTAAAGTCTTTATTCTGCATGGCCATATTAGACTTGACCATATAGTATCCCTGTCTCACTGGCTTAATAAGTAGTTTAGGAAACTGAACCATCTTCAAATACTTATCAGCGGCTTCCATATCTCCTGCTTGAACTGCCTCTTGGATTAATCGAAGCGGGCCAAAAAGGAAATGAGATACAAAAGCAATTAAACCAATCGTTAAGCATAAGCTAAACCAGCCCCAGTTATCTCCTAATATTGCCAAAGCAATTGATCCAATCAACAATACAATACCGATATATAATCGATAAATCAATATTTTCTTATAAAACCACATCATAAATTCATTCATTTATTTACTTCAATCAAAATTTAATTGCTTTGGCTTTGGAAAGCGCACCATCAAGACCTTCAACATTTTTACCACCCGCGGTAGCAAAAAAGGCCTGACCACCCCCACCACCTTGAATTTCTTTAGCTAGTTCTCTTACAATATTACCTGCATGCAAGGAAGTAGACTTTGTCAAATCATCGCTAACCATGACCGTTAAAATTGGTTTACCCTCAACTACAACGCCAAGAACCAGAAAAAGATTAGAAAGCTCATTTTTTAGTTGAAAGGCGATATTCTTTACTGCATCATTACTATCTAAACTCACTTTCTCAATAATTACATTCACTTCATTGATCGTTTGAATGCTATTTTTTAGTTCTTCCTTAACCTTACTCTGCTGCATGATTGAAAATTTCTCCAATCGCTTCTTCAGTTCAGCATTTTCCTGCTGTAATTTCTCTATCGTCTCTATCGGTTTTGGTGATTGCTTTAGAGTAGATTTGATATCCTCTAACAAGGCATCTTGCTCTTTAAAATAGCTTAGGACTTTACCTCCTGTCCAAGCTTCTATTCTTCTGATACCAGAAGCTATTGAACTTTCACTCATAATTTTAAAGTGCCTGATTTGAGCAGTTTCATTAACATGAGTCCCGCCACATAATTCTATAGATGAATCAAACTTAATGACACGTACCCGATCCCCATATTTTTCACCGAACAAGGCAATAGCACCCATACTTTTAGCTTCTTCAATAGGAAGATTATCCAGGGCGATTAAAGCAATGTTTTGGTCAATTTTATTATTGACGAAATCTTCTATTTTTGCTAACTCTTCCTTGCTCATTTTCTCAAAATGAGAGAAATCAAAACGTAAATATTGCTCACTAACTAAAGAGCCTCGCTGTTCAACATGCTTCCCTAAAATTTCACGCAGCGCTTCATGCAATAGGTGAGTGGCACTGTGATTCATTTGAGTAGCTTCTCGTTTTTGAGCACTGACTCTTGCCTTAAAGATTGCTTCAAGATTATTCGGTAGATGTCTTAATGTATGAATAAACAATTGATTCTCCTTGGTTGTGTCTATCACTTCATATTTTGCAGTACCATCTTGCAGGTAGCCCGTATCGCCAACTTGACCACCACTTTCAGCATAGAATGGAGTTTTGTCTAATACTACATGATAAACTTTTTTTCCTTTTCGCTCAACCTCACGATATTTAACAATACGAACGGTACTTTCTAGTTGGTCATATCCAATAAACTTGTTGAGGTCACTTTCCATTAAAACCTGCCAGTCACCTTGATCGGATTGTTCCGCATTTCGAGATCGAGCCTTTTGTTTGGCCATAGCATTTTTAAAACTATCAATATCAACACTTAAACCTTTTTCTCCAACAATTAACTGAGTTAAATCTAATGGGAAACCGTACGTATCGTAAAGTTCGAAAGCTCTAGATCCGTTAACTACTTTCTTATCTGTGTTGAGAATAAGGTCATCGATTAATCGAAGTCCTGTAGCAAGTGTCTTGAAAAAACTTGCTTCCTCTTCCTTTATCACCTTTGCTACAAAATTATGTTGAGCATTCAATTCAGGAAATATTCCATCAAATTGATCTTCTAATACAGGCAATAACTCAACCAAAAAAGGTTTGTTAAGACCTAAATACGTATAGCCATACCTCACAGCTCTTCGGAGGATTCTTCGAGTCACATAACCGGCGCCATTACTCGCAGGAATTTGCCCATCGGCTATGGTAAAACTTATTGCACGAATATGGTCAGCTATCACTCTAAAAGCGATGTCTGTCTGGTCATCTGAACCGTACCTTTTAGTGGAAAGAACCTCTAGTTTTTTAATCAGTGGCATAAATACATCGGTATCATAATTACTAGATTTGGCCTGAAGTACACGAACTAATCGCTCTAATCCCATTCCCGTATCTACATGCTTGCTTGGAAGCTTGACTAAGCTGCCGTCTGCCTTCCTTTCAAATTCAATAAATACATTATTCCAAATTTCAATGACCTGATCATGGTCCTGGTTCACCAAACTAGCTCCACGCACTTTTGCTCTTTCTTCCTCACTTCTTCCGTCATAATGAATTTCAGAACTAGGTCCGCAAGGGCCAACGTCTCCCATTTCCCAGAAATTATCTTTTTTGTTTCCTCGAATAATTCTATCTGCAGGCACCATTCCCCCCCAAGTATCAAAAGATTCTTGGTCAAAGGGAATACCTTCTTCTTCACTTCCCTCAAAAACTGAAACGTATAATCTATCCTTATCTATTTTATAAACCTCTGTTAATAATTCCCATGCCCAGGATAAGGCATCCTTTTTGAAATAGTCACCAAAGCTCCAATTACCAAGCATCTCAAACATAGTGTGGTGGTAGCTATCTACACCTACCTCTTCAAGATCGTTGTGTTTCCCTGATACGCGCAAGCATTTCTGGGTATCGGTAACCCGTGAATCGATTACTGCTTTATTGCCCAAAAAATAGTCCTTAAATTGATTCATGCCAGCATTAGTAAACATTAAGGTAGGGTCATCTTTGACAACTATAGGAGCAGAAGATACAATTTTGTGTTGCTTTGATTCAAAGAAATCTAAAAAAGCTTGCCTAATTTCCTTTGCTGTTTTCATAGCAGGATTAAGTTTTTTTTAAGAGTCTAAGCTAAAATTAATTAACTATATTTGACGTACAATTATTCAATTAATAGTACAAAAGTACGCTTTTATATAGCTGTGAAAAAAGAAAAGTTCTATTATAATTTAAAAACCTTACAATACGAAAAAGTAAAGGTTTCTTGGAAGAACAGAATATTTAGATTTTTAGGATTTTTATCCGCAGCAATTGTTACCGCATTTCTTATTATAATTATTGGCGGCTCCGTGTTTTCATCACCTAAAGAGAAGATGCTAATGAAGGAAAATAAAACCCAAACAGAGCAGCTGGAATACTTAAGTTCTTCTATAGATCAACTGACTAAAGTAATTGAAAATTTGCAAGAACGGGATAGAAATATTTATCGAGTAATCTTCGAATCAGAACCGGTTTCATCATCTCTATGGAATATTGAAGTGGGAGGAAGCGAGCGTTATCAGGAACTTTCAAAGTACAATACTGGAGATTTATTGATTGATGTAAACCTCAAGTTGGATGCCTTAAAGCGCAAAATGTTTTGGCAATCAGAATCTTACGACGAAATTGCTAATCTCGTGCACAAGAAAGAAGAAAAACTTCAGGCTTTACCTGCTATACAACCCGTATCTAATCATGATTTAAAACGTATGGCCTCAGGTTACGGTTGGAGGATAGATCCGGTATATGGAGTTAGTAAGTTTCACGCAGGAATGGATTTTACCGCTCCAAAAGGCACGGAAATTTATGCCACGGGTAAAGGAAAAGCGATTAAAGTCAATTACAGTACTGGAGGCTACGGCAAACGTATAATCATTGATCACGGCTATGGCTATAAGACCCTCTATGCCCACTTGAGTGGTTTTGCTGTAAAACAAGGCGAGGAAGTTCAGCGCGGGCAAGTAATAGGCTATGTCGGAAACACGGGTAAGTCGGTTGGCCCTCATTTGCATTACGAAGTACACAAAAATGGACAAAAAGTGAACCCTGTTTATTTTTATTACCAAGACCTAGATGATGATAGTTTTGAAGAAATGATTCGTCTTTCTGAAAATACCGGAAGTTCCTTAGATTAATTTAGTGGCCTATTACTTTCCTCAAAACATAAGTAATGCTGTCAGCAGTGATTCTTTTTGGCTTAACAGCGCATAAGGATCAAAGGAAGTCTCTTACCATTTGGGTCCTTGAACTATCTTGACGAACAGAATATAAATATGTAGGAAAAATAAACAAATTTTAATCTAATATGAATAACTTTGATTATCTAAACAGCTAAAACTTTATTTTAATGCCTTACAAAGAGTTTAAAATTGAAAAACTATATTATACTATAGGCGAGGTTGCAAAAATTTTCGATGTGTCAACATCTCTATTGCGCTATTGGGAAAAAGAGTTTGATATCTTAAAACCCCGTAAAAACAAGAAAGGTAATCGCTTGTTTACAAAACTGGATGTTAAAAATCTGAAAATGATTTATCATCTAGTCAAGGAAAAAGGTTATACGCTGGACGGAGCTAAACAAAAATTAAGTTCGAATACAGATAATCTAAAAAATAACCAGCGAATTGTCGAGTCGTTGCAGCAAATTAAATTGTTTTTAAATGAAGTAAAAGAAGACTTATAATTTGTTTTACTGGCAATCTCAAGCGATTGTAAGTTACCTCTATATAGTTTACATTGTAATTCGCTAAGCTGGTGTTGGTGGGATGCAAGTGTTCATATTTAAGCCTAGAAAGGCCTTTCCAATGACTTGAAAAGACCTTTTGTGACCTAGTAGGGAGTCGAACCCCAAACCTCTACAGCCGTAATGTAGTGCTCTATCCAATTGAGCTACTAGGCCAGTGTTTGATTAAATCTATCCCAAAAATAACTAAAGTTTTGATTGTAAAAAAGGATTTCATACAATAGATATTTAATGCCTAAACATTTCTTCCTTTGGAGCCCAATTACCATGGATGCCTCTAAAAGTTCTATCTAAGCGTAAGAAGCTGTTTTCCTTGCTGAATGAAGTCACCAAGAACCATGCTTTCCCTACGATATGGTCTTCAGGAACAAAGCCCCAAAACCTAGAATCTTGAGAACGATGACGATTATCTCCCATCATCCAGTAATAGTCCATTTTAAACGTATACGAATCACTTTCCACACCATTGATGTATGCCTTACCATTCATAATCGCTAGGCTATTGCTTTCATATACACGGATACAACGTTCATAAAGTAGGTAGTTGGACTTATTTAATGGGATGGTTAGTCCTTTGCTCGGAATAGTTATCGGGCCATAATTGTCCTGATTATATCTGAAATCTTCATGGTACGGGTAGAAAGTATATGCTGAACCATTATAATCGTCACTCTCATTGTAAAAGTATGGCTCAACTGAGGTAACCTTATCCATTGCAGCCAATAATACTGCTTTAGACTTATTTGTATACACTTCATATACTGAGCGAGCAGTTGAAATTACATTAAATTCAGTTACATCAATATCATGGAATTCGTCATCACTGATTACTGAACTTGCATAAACAACAAAAGTAAATTGCAAATTTTCGGGTTCATAAGCCGGCGTACCATTGATCAATAACTCACCACTTCTTACTTCTAACTCATCGCCTGGGATAGCAACACAACGTTTAATATAATTCTCTCGTTTATCGACA
>JADHRO010000100.1 GCA_016777395.1 Chitinophagales bacterium
GACAACGCCATAATTGGTTTTGATTACAAAGCTAACGTGGCTAAAACAGCGCAGTTTTATGGTCAATTTGTAATGGATGAGTTTAATTTTTCTCAAATTAGTCAATTGAATGGCTGGTGGGGAAACAAATACGCCATTCAGCAAGGGTTTAAATACATAAATGTTGGAGGAGTGGATAATTTAGATTTACAATTAGAATACAATATGGCTCGACCATTTATTTATACACACAGTGGCAAAAATGGTCAACAATTAGCCAATTACACCCATTACAATCAAGAGTTAGCCCATCCATTAGGTGCTAATTTCAGAGAAACCATCGGAATTGTTAAGTATCAACCTGCAGGCCTTCCTGAACTAAATCTTCAGCTAAAATATATTAATGCCGTCCATGGTAATGATACAACTGGCACCTTGTATGGAGGGGATATTTTTCAAACCTCTAATGGGGGTTTGGCAACCAATGAATTTGATAATTGGGTTGGGCAAGGAACAGCCTATCGAACAAACTTTATTGAGTTAATGGCATCGTATCAATTTTGGCACAATATGTATGCTGATTTTAATGTAAGCTATCGATCTGTTAATAGCGATATTGATGAAGAAGATAGAAATATTATCTGGATTGGCGTTGGATTACGAATGAATGTAGCATTTAAGCCCATGCACTATTAAAAATTTATGTTATGAAAATTTATACCAAAACAGGAGACTTAGGAGAAACATCATTGTTCGGAGGAAAGCGAATATCTAAATCTGACTTGAAGATAGACTGTTATGGAACAGTGGATGAGTTAAATTCTCATATTGGATTGGTGAAAGATGTATGCAAAAGCGAACAACATACCGAACTAAAAAGAATACAAGAAGAACTCTTTACGATTGGAGCAATTTTAGCTACACCTGTGGGGAAAGTCAATACTTTTTTTAAAAACATAGAGCAAACGGATATAGATACTATAGAAAATCTGATAGATTCTATGAATCAAGAGCTTAGTGAGCTCGATGCTTTTATACTACCTGGAGGACATCCGCATGTTTCTTATTGTCATATTGCACGTACTGTCTGCAGACGTGCTGAACGGATAACTGTTGCCTTAGCACAAGTTGAAGAAGTTAATGTATTGATTATCCAATATTTAAATAGATTGTCGGACTACCTTTTTGTTCTTGCCAGGAAATTTGCCAATGATTTGTCCGTTGTCGAAGTGAAATGGCTTCCAAAAAAATAATATAAAAAAGTGGTTATTTATAACTTTTAGCTTATTTTTGCACGCTATTAAAAAAACCGCCTATGTTTTGGACATTAGAACTAGCTACTTATCTTGAAGATGCGCCTTGGCCATCAGTAAAAGATGATCTTATTGATTACGCTATTCGATCAGGAGCTCCAGTTGAAGTTATTGAAAATCTACAAGAGCTGGAAGATGACGATGAAATCTATGAAGGGATAGACGACATTTGGCCTGATTACCCTACAAAAGACGATTTCTTCTTCGATGAAGAAGAGTATTAAAATTCTAATAAAATGCCCGATATTGAATATTGGGCATTTTTGTTTCTAAGCTGAAAGGAATTTAGAAATAGGCTAGCTTAACTTCAACCATTTAGAATTGTCCTACTAGCAAAATATTAGACTCATTTTTGGCATCAAATTATAGTATTTAAGCCTCAAGAATAAATTAATACCGCAGTCATTTGTAAACGAGAAAACGGTTTAGTTTGATCAAATCTCCAACTAGCCATTTTTTAAATGACTTATTTTTAAGTAATAAGGTGTTCATTCTTATTTCGCTATTCAATATAATCCCCGTATTTTTGCAGCTCAATTAATTGATGCATGAGCTTAATCGAGGAAATTCAAAAAAGGAAAACCTTTGCCGTAATAGCGCACCCAGATTCTGGAAAGACGACACTGACGGAAAAACTTTTACTATTTGGTGGAGCTATCCAAACAGCAGGAGCGGTAAAATCCAATAAAATTAAGAAAGCTACTACTTCGGATTTTATGGAGATTGAAAAACAGAGAGGAATATCTGTAGCTACCTCGGTAATGGCCTTCGAATATCGTGATACACTGATTAATATTCTAGATACGCCAGGACATAAGGACTTTGCAGAAGACACCTACAGAACCTTAACAGCTGTTGATAGTGTAATACTCGTAATTGATTGCGTAAAGGGCGTAGAAGAGCAAACAGAGCGCTTAATGGAGGTCTGTAGGATGCGGAAAACTCCTGTAATTGTGTTTATTAACAAACTGGATCGAGATGGACGAGACCCTTATGACTTATTGGATGAACTAGAAAACAAGTTGGAAATCAAGGTTCGCCCATTGACATGGCCTATCGGTATGGGCAAGACCTTCAAAGGAGTGTATAATCTTGCTCAAGATGAACTTAATCTTTTCTCAGCTGGACAAAAGCAAGATGACATTTTACAATTTAAGGATTTAGACACCCCCGATCTTGACGAGAAAATTGGAGGAGAATATGCAAATACATTGCGAGAAGATGTAGAATTGATTCAAGGAGTATATGAAGATTTTGATGCAGCACCATACTTAAGCGGGGAGATTGCACCTGTATTCTTTGGCAGTGCCGTTAATAATTTTGGAGTAAAGGAAATGCTAGATACATTTATTGAGTTTGCTCCAAATCCTAAAAAAAGAGAAACCCAGGCTAGGGAAGTGGAGCCTACAGAAAAAAAGTTTACTGGTTTTGTTTTTAAAATCCATGCAAACCTTGACCCCAACCATAGAGATAGAATTGCCTTCTTGCGAATTTGTTCAGGGAAATTTGAACGAAATACTTTTTATTACCATTCGAGGTTGGATAAAAAAGTACGCTTCAATAATCCAACAAGTTTTATGGCTCAAAAGAAAAATATTATTGAAGAAGCTTACCCCGGTGATGTGGTTGGATTGTACGATTCTGGAACATTTAAAATTGGTGACACACTTACGGAAGGCGAGAAGCTGTTCTATAAAGGTATTCCAAGTTTCTCTCCTGAATTATTCAGAGAGGTAATTAATAAAGATCCAATGAAGTCAAAACAATTAGAGAAAGGAGTCAATCAGCTCAGCGATGAGGGTGTTGCTCAATTGTTTAAGCATAAATTAGGCAATAGAAAGATTATAGGAACAGTGGGACAACTTCAGTTTGAAGTAATACAATACCGCTTGAAGCATGAATATGGTGCTACCGCAGATTTTAAACCCTTAAATTATTTCAAGGCTTGTTGGATTCTAAGTGAAAATGAAGAAAAGCTGAAAGAATTTATGCGAAGAAAGCATGCAAATATTGTTAATGACAAAGATGGAAATCTCGTTTTTTTAGCGGACTCGCCATGGATTCTTAAGGTAGCGAAAGACGACTTTCCAGAAATAAAGTTCTATACAACCAGTGATTTTAAAGTGGATGCCTTGTCCCACGACTACCAAGTCTAAGGCTTAAAAATTAACTATGTAAGGCACGAAGTAATTTATCTTCGACCAGCACCAATAATTTATCCGGCGAATATTTTCGCCAGTTTAAGGACTGCAACTCTTGGTTACTGTGCATGTAATAATGAATATTTTCACTCATCATTTCTTCAAGAACATGCGCATTAAAATTAACGAAAGCAATCCAACCTCCTTCATCAATAATATCATTGAACCACTCGTCATAATAATCCTCTGATTGGCCATGGAAATTAAGTACATTTTCTCCAATAATGATAAATCGATAGATCCCATTTTTTGTAAGTGCATCAATGACATCTCTTTTAAAAAACATAATATCATTATTGATAGTATCATTCCATTCACCTAACAATTCAACAACCGCCATTCCATCATCATAATCGACAAACAAAATCTTAATAAAAAGGGTAGGTGACCCAATATAATCCCACTGCGGGTGAATGGCATGGTCGTAAATCGCGTGGGTAAATTCAAATTCTGAATACTCCCGCTCGAAAAATGGAGAATATTCATCTTCTTCTGCTTTGTACAAATCACGCCAACGCCAATAGGGTTCTATTCCATGCATACTAATTATTTAAGGCCTCAATCGCCAGTTTTACACTATTAAATTTTAACAACTTTTCCTTCGCTATTGTTTTATCCACCCCGGTTGCTTCTACAATCATTTTAACGCCTCTCGCTACCAATTTATGATTACTTAGCTGCATGTTTACCATTTTGTTATCCTCAACGCGACCAATTTTTATCATTGCGGAAGTACTAATCATATTTAAAATTAACTTTTGAGCAGTACCCGCTTTCATCCGTGTGCTTCCAGTAACAAACTCCGGGCCGACCACGCATTCGATTGGATAATTAGCAACGGTAGCCAAAGGACTTCCTGCATTGCATGTAATACAGGCGGTAGATATATTATTGGAATTACATGCTTCCAATCCAGCTATAACATACGGTGTTGTTCCAGATGCCGCTATCCCGATTACAATATCCTTTGCCGTAACTGCAAATTCAGATAAATCTTCCCATGCCAAATGCTTACTATCTTCGGCAAACTCCACTGCTTTTCTAATCGCTTTATCTCCTCCAGAAATAATCCCAGTAACCAAATCATGAGATACACCAAAAGTAGGAGGACATTCACTTGCATCGACAATACCTAATCGACCACTAGTTCCAGCACCTATATAGAAAAGACGACCCCCGGAAAGCAATTTATCACTAACTAAATCAACCACCGATTCAATTTGGTTGATGCATTTGGCAACTGCTAAAGGGACAGTCTGATCCTCCCTATTCATATTTTGCAAAAGCTCATTGGTAGTCATTTTATCTAAATGTCGATAGTTGGAATCTTTTTCAGTAGTCTTTATCATTACACAAAAATGATAGTTTTTCTTAAATCCAAGCAGCTTTATCTTATTTTTGTAGAAATTTACCTGATGAAAACTACATATTTTGGAATAATCATTGCCAGCTTTCTGCTTGTTGCTTGCAAGCAATCAGCATCTAACAAAGATATAAAGGAAGAAATCATCCAAGAAAGTGGGTTGAGAAATATGCAAATCAAGACAGCTCATTTATTGTTAAAGCCAAATTTATTTAAAATAAAACTGGATAATGATACAAACGTAATCCTATTGGATATTCGAACCCCTAAAGAGTTAGCGGAGAATGGAAACATAGCAGGTGCAAAAAACTATGATTTTTACGCAGAAAATTTCAAGTCCCATATTGATGCGATAGATAGAGAAACTCCGATCATGCTTTATTGCAGGAGTGGAGGGCGAAGTGGCAAAGCGGCTGCTATGTTGAAAGAAATGGGGTTCGAGCAGGTCTATGATTTAAATGGCGGCTATTCTGCTTGGTTAGCTGCAGGGTATCAATAAAATATTATGATTCAGTTAGTAGAATGTCCTAGAGATGCTATGCAAGGCATCAAAAAATTTATACCTACAGCAGTAAAAGCTGAGTATATCAACTCCTTGCTAAAGGTTGGGTATCACACCATTGATTTCGGAAGTTTTGTATCACCTAAGGCTATCCCTCAAATGGCAGACACAAAGGATTTGGTGAAGCAACTAGATTTACGCGATTCGCCTTCAAAATTATTAGCAATTATTGCTAATGAACGAGGTGCCATCGAAGCGAGCGAGTTTGAAGAGATCACCTACTTAGGCTATCCATTTTCCATTTCAGAAACCTTTCAATTAAGAAATACAAATTCTACAATTGAAGAGTCCTTTGAACGAGTCAAGCGAATTCAAGAAATCTGTACTTCAACTAAAAAAGAGCTTGTTGTCTATATCTCTATGGGTTTTGGCAACCCTTACGGCGACCCTTACAGTAAAGAGATTGTTGAAAATTGGATTGAAAAATTGAGCAAACTTGATGTTAATATATTTTCGCTTTCCGATACCGTAGGTGTTGCCCAAGCAGACACCATCAGCTATTTGTTTGATAATCTAATTCCAAGTTTTCCGGGCATTGAGTTTGGTGCGCACTTGCACACTGCTCCACATAATTGGAAAGAAAAGATTGATTGTGCATTTGAACATGACTGCAGAAGGTTTGACACAGCGATTTTTGGTTATGGCGGTTGTCCCATGGCGAAAGATGATTTAATCGGCAATATGCCTACAGAACATTTCGTAAATTACTTTGGCACAAAAACAATAGGAAACAACTTCAATATTGAAGCATTTGAAAATTCTTTGCGAATTGCCAAAAAAGTTTTCTCGCTATCCAAATTTTAATTATGTCTATTCTGAAATACCCACGCGGGCTCACTATTTTTATAGCTAAGTTGGAGTTAAGGATGCCAAAAAGTCAAACAGAAAATTAAAAATGAGGTACAGAAGGTTAAGAAAAGACGAGCTAGAACCATTAAAAGAAGCGTTTTTAAAATATTTATTACTTGCCAATATAACACCTGATGCATGGGAAGAGTTAAAAAAAAGTTCGCCTGCAGGCTGTGATCAACACCTCGATATATTTAGCGATTTAGTCTTCGAAAAGATATTGAATGAAGTGAATTTTGTAGATCGAATTTTACCGAAAAGATTAGAGCTTTATCAATTCTTAACAAATTCAGTTTTAGTTTATATTCTTACACCAAAGGAAAGTGCGTCATTTAACTTTAAAGAAGAAAACCTTGCACATTTAAATCTAAACGAGATTGAACTTGTGGAAGGGAAAAAGGAATATCAATTGGAACGGAATATTGAAATTTTTCAAATTATTGAAAAAGAGGAAGCTAAAATAAGTCAAGGCTCAATGTTTAAGACAATTGCCTTGAAAATTGCTGAACAAAAAGACTGTACATCAGACAAATAACTTACTTCCCACTCTGAGCATCGTACTGCCTTCCCGAAGTGCAAGCTGGTAATCACTACTCATCCCCATACTAATAATATCAAAAGATTCTTCCGTGGAAAAATGCTTGCTTTTAAGCGCACTAAAAACCCCTTTTAAAACAGAAAATTCTCGAATGATTTGTACATCATCATCAACAAAGCTCGCCATACCCATAACCCCTCGAATCCTTAATCCATCCAAACTTAAGCCCATTACACTATCTATAAATTCAAGAGCATTTGCAGGAGGAATTCCGAACTTACTTTCTTCTTGAGCAATATGAAACTGAAGCAAACAATCGATAAGCTTGTTATTTTTTTTCGCTTCCTTATTAATTTCTTTTATTAAGCGGAGACTATCCACGCCCTGAATTAAACTAATAAATGGTGCGATATACTTTACCTTATTTCGCTGAAGGTGTCCGATAAGGTGCCATTCAATATCTTGTGGTAGTTCATCTTTTTTATCCAACAGTTCTTGTACTCGATTTTCTCCAAATATTCGTTGACCCAGGTCATACATTTCTTTGACCTCGTCAATTGATCGAGTTTTACTCACCGCGACTAAACTTGCATGAGCACTTTCACATGCTTTGCTTATATCTTTCCAATTATTTTTATTTACCATCGAATTATATCTCTCAATTACTTCAAGGACAAAG
>JADHRO010000101.1 GCA_016777395.1 Chitinophagales bacterium
AATGGCAGGTGGTAAATTATCCCCAAGACAAAAGATGATTAATATGATGTATCTCGTATTAACTGCACTTTTGGCAATGAATGTATCAGCGGAAGTACTTGAAGCATTCAAGTTAGTAGAGACTGGTATTGAAAATTCAAATACGGTGCTCAAAGACAAGGTTACTTTTGTGGATGAGGCTTTCAAAAAAACAATGAATGATTCACCAAATGGACCAGCATTGTATGATTTAACTCAAGATGTTTCTAAGGTTACAGGTGAGTTAAGTACATTAATTGATGAAATTAAAGCAGACCTATATGTTTTATCTGGTAAAAATGAAGATGGTGGCTTAGAAAAAATGGATGATATTGATTCGCCATCGAGGTTACTTGCGATGTCTGATGCAGCCGAGTTCAAAGGTGATCTATTGCAAGCAAAGATTAAGGAGGCTAAGGAAAAGCTAATTGCAATTATTAATGATACGCTTATCGATGGTTTCAGACCAGATGATAGAGTGGCTTTAATTAATAGCTTAACTTTAACAGCAGAAGATGATCCTAATCAACAAGGTATAGAAGGAAAATGGTATTACAATAACTTCTTTCACGTTCCTTCTGCGGGCACCATGACTATTTTGACAAAGTTGCAAAATGATGCATTCAGTGCGGAAGCAAATGTTAATGAAGCAATTTTGAAAACCATTGGCGCCTTAGATTTTAAATTCGACAAGTTGATTGCATCTGTTCTTGCACCTAAGTCATATTTGCCAGGTGGGGCGCAATACGAGGCAGATATATTTTTAACGGCTTCTGCTTCAGGAGAAATGTCAGGTGAAGTGTATGTTGGCCGATTGGATATGGAAAAATTTCCTACAGACTCGACTGGAATCCTTCCTTTTAATTCTGAAACGGAAACTCCTTTTACCAATGAGCCAACTCTTGTAGAGAATGGTCAGTATTCGGCGGGAACTTCTGTAGGACAGAATGGTACTGACGGTGCTATTAAAATTAAAAACCCTAAAGGTGGGTATGATTGGTATCCGTTTGAGATTTCTTACGAGGGTGCTGCACCAGGTGGTTTCTCAGTATCTCCTACAAAAATGAATGTACTTTACATTGGAGTTCCGAACCCTTTATCAATTACTTTAGGAGATGCAAAACCAGGGACTGAGCGAGTATCAATATCTCAAGGTAGTATTTCAGGTAAGGGCAATAGTTGGACTGCAACTGTAAGTTCAGTTGGTGAAGCGACTATTACAGTCGGGGGTACGACACCGGCAGGTGAGTCTGCTAAAGCACAATCAGCTGTGTTTAGAGTTAAATTGATTCCAGATCCAATACCTACTTTAGGTGGAGATGAAGTTTTGACTACAAACGGTAAAGGTCAAAAAGGAACAATCAAAGCAAAAGGGGGGATAGTTCCTTTGCTTAAAGATTTCGATTTTGAGGCCAGATTCAACGTTTTAAGTTATGATTTCTATCTAACATCTGGTGGTGAGCTATTACCTGCAAGGGGAAATCCTGGTCCTATGTATAGTACAGCAGTTACGAACTTAATCGATCGTGCTAAGCCAAATGATATGATGGTATTTGATAATGTCAAAGTAAGAGGTCCTGACGGAAAAACTAGAAAAATTCCTGGAATGTCATTCCAAATATTTTAAGGTTTAAATACGAGACTTAACAAATAAAACGTTCCTTAACGGAAGTATAAAAATAAAATTATGAAAAAAGTATTGTCACTATTGTTAGCGGGTCTTTGCTTAGTAGGTTTCCTGCAAGCACAAGATTTGATTGATGGAGTTTACGAAAAAGTAGTCACTGTTGAAAAGGAAATTATCCCTTATGATGATATCCGAGAGGCTGATGTATTTTGGTCGAAGAGAGTATGGCGAACAATTGATGTAAGAGAGAAAATGAATTTGATTTTTGCTTATCCTCAACAACCATTAATTGATATTCTTCATACAGCCGCATCTAATGGGGATTTAACTGTCTATGATATGACTGTTCTTGATGCTGACCAGTTTAAGGAGAAGCTTCCAGTGGATAAGGTGAAAATGATTGGTAATAGTGTTGATACTATTTCTAGAATTAACCCAATCACTCTTCAGCAAGAGGATGTAATCCAAGTTAATGAGTTTGATCCAAGTAAGGTGATTAAATTCAAGCTTAAGGAAGATTGGTTTTTCGATGAGGAGACATCAACTTTCCAAGTACGAATCATAGGTTTTGCTCCGGTTATAGAATCGTATAGTTCAGATGGAAATTATTTAGGTGACGAGACTATGTATTGGGTTTATTACCCTGATTTAAGACCAGTTTTAGCTAAGTATGAAGCTTACAACACTGCCAATGATGCCATCCGATTAAGTTGGGAAGATATCATGGAGGCAAGATTATTTGCTAGTTACATTACCAAAGAGTCCAATGTATATGATCGCGTTATACAAGAGTATGCAACTGGATTAGACGCATTGTTTGAATCAGACAAAATCAAACAAGAGTTGTTTGAATTTGAGCATGATTTGTGGTCATACTAAGAATTAAAATACTTTAAAATATTGTCAGCTTTGTGCTGACCTACAAATAAAGCGAGTTCCTGTACGGTAGCTCGCTTTATTTTTTCCACTGATCCAAATTCATTAAGAAGCTTTTCTTTCGTTTGCTTACCTATTCCGGGTATACTATCCAGTGCAGATGTAATAAAATTTTTGCTTCGTTGGTTGCGATGAAAGTTTATCGCAAATCGATGGGCTTCATTCCTTAGATGTTGAATTACTTTTAGACTTTCACTTTTCTTATTTATATATAAAGGGTAGGAATCTCCCGGATAATAAATTTCCTCCAGTCGTTTTGCTATACCAATTACAGGTATTTTACCGATTAGATCTAGCTTCTTCAAGCTTTTAATTGCAGCACTTAACTGGCCTTTTCCACCATCTACAATGACTAGGTTAGGTAAGGCCTTATTTTCTTTTAGTAAACGCGCATATCTGCGATAGACGACTTCTTCCATACTGGCATAATCATCAGGGCCTTCAACGGTTTTGATGTTATAGTGTCGATAATCTTTTTTAGCTGGCTTCGCGTTTTTAAAAACGACCATGGAGGCCACTGGGTTCGTTCCTTGAATATTTGAATTGTCAAAACACTCAATGTGTAGGGGTAATTCAGTTAATCTTAAATCTGCCTGCATTTGTTTAAGTATGCGTTCAGCGTTGTTTTCCTTTTTAGCCTGTTTTTTTTTGATATCAAAGTAATGTTGCTTTTGAGAAATCAGATTTCTGAAAGCAAGATCTAAAATCTTCTTTTTATCTCCGGTCTTGGGGATAGTTTGTTTTACATTGCCAATTTCAATGGGTAGGGGTAAAACTAATTCTGGAGCGTTTTCATGCTCTTTTCTATCATTCCGGTGTTGTTCAATGACGTATTGAAGAACTTCATCATCACTTTCGTCAAGTTTTGTTTTTAACTCAAAGTTATATGTACTTACAATTGCTCCATTACGTATTTTGAGATAAGTGACAAAAGCTTTTTCAGGAACGGATAGAATGTTGTACGCATCGATGTGCTTAATTTGCACATCAACTACTGTATTTTTCTCTCCATAATTGATTAATGTTTCGATTCTGCGCTGATAGTCATACGCTTTTTCGTATTCAAGTTCTTTTTCAAATTCAACTTGTTTGTTTTGTAAATACTGAATCGCTACATCAGATTTTCCGAGTAGAATATTCCTAATCTGTTCGATATTATCCATGTATTCATCTTCAGATTGATAAGCTTCACATGGACCTAGACAATTATCAATATGATATTCTAGACATACTTTAAACTTATCTTTGGCAATATTCTCCTTATTAAGGGCTAAACTGCATGTTCTAAGGGGGAATAGTTTAATAATGGTCTCGTAGGCCTTTTTTGCATAGAACATGGACGTATACGGCCCAAAATACTCCGATTCATCATCGTTCTTTTTCCGAGTAAATATTACGCGAGGAAATTTTTCATTTTTAATCGCTATTGACGGATAACTTTTATCATCTCTAAACTGAATATTATATTTGGGCTTTTCATTACGAATAAGATTTTTTTCTAGGAGTAGAGCTTCTTTCTCATCTTTAACTACGGTAAACTGAATATCTGTTATTTGCTTAACCAATAAGCGTAAGCGGAAACTATCATGTGTTTTGGTGAAATAAGAGCCGACTCGTCTTTTTAGGTTCTTTGCTTTCCCTACATATAATAGTCTGCCTTTTGTATCATAATGTCGATATACTCCTGGTTTTTCAGGAAAGGAATGGATGAGTTCTTTTATTCCAGGATGCATGGTGCTAATTGAACTTGTCTTCTAGGTCGTTATCATCATCATTGCCCTGGTCGAAAATAGAACAATCTAGTTGAACAGATAAATCTTCAAGTGGTTTTTCAAAACTAGATTTAATATTATAACTCAAGGTGGTGTCTGCATATACCTTTTCAATAAATTTAGCCCAAATAGGTAAAGCTGTACTCGCTCCTTGACCTAAAGTTGTACTTCGAAAACGAATAAATTTATCATCGCATCCAACCCATACACCTGCCAGAAGGTCCGGTGTGAATCCCATAAACCATCCGTCTGAATTCTTTTGAGTAGTACCTGTTTTTGCAGCGATTTCTAGGGATTTTGGAATATTATATTTAAATCGAATTCGAGCACCCGTTGCATAACCTGCAGCAGCATCAACAACATTTCTCAACATTTGTGTTATCACATAGGCTGTTTCTTCATCCAAGGCAGGAGTACTCTCTGCAAAAAATTCTTCAATAACATTTCCATGGCTATCTTCTATTCTAGATACGAAAACAGGTTCATTACTTGTCCCCTTGTTGGCAAAAGTAGTATAGGCTCGAATCATTTCATATACAGAGATATCTGCAACACCTAAACATATCGAGGGATAAGGAGGGATTTCACTTTCAATACCCATTTTATGTGCAAATTCCACTACTGCTTGAGCGCTAAGCTCGTGCATCAAATAAGCGGTTACTTGATTTTTGGACCCAGCTAGCCCATCTTTAATGGCCATCATCCCAGAGGATTTTCCATCTGAATTTTCCGGGCAATATCTTTTTTGAATGGGCCATCTGGCATCATCTGGTTCAAAACAAACGGGCATATCTGGTACTTGAAAGCAAGGTGAATACCCTTTTTCCTTAATAGCTAAAGTATATATTAATGGCTTGAATGTAGAACCTACTTGTCTTTTGGTATTCTTGTTGACATGGTCATATTGATTATACTCAAAATTAGTTCCTCCTACCCATGCTTTGACATAGCCTGTGTGCGGGTCAACGGCCAATAAGCCTGTTTGAAGAATCATTTTATAGTACTTTACGGAATCTATCGGACTTAATAAGGTATCGATTAAACCATTATGGCTCCATATTGACATTTCTCTTGGAGTATTAATCAAATCTAAAGCCTTACTTTCTGTCAATGTCGAATCTTGACTTTGGAATTGTTTAACAATTTTGTTAATCAAAAGATCATTTTGTTTAGCATATGAAGATTCTCTGTCGTACTTATCATAATACTCCCAAGCATCTCTATTTTTCCAATGCTTAAAAAATTCTTCTTGCCATTCACTTAAATGCTCATGAACGGCATCTTCAGCATGCTTTTGCATTCGACTATCTATAGTGGTATAAACTTTTAGCCCATCCTTATATATATTATAGGGTTCACCGGTACTTAGATTTATATTGGAGCTCGCCCAATCAGTTAACCACATTCGTAATCGTTCTCTAAAATGTGGCGCAAGTCCATTAATGTGATTGCTCGCTTTGTAGTCGGTCTTAATGGGTAATGCTTGAAAAGAATCTTTTTCTGCTGATGAGATGAAATCGTAATTATGCAATTGATAGAGTACTACATTTCTTCGTGCGATACTTTCTTCCATATTGGAAACAGGATTATACTTAGATGGCCCTTTAAGCATACCGATTAAAACTGCGCTTTCTTCCTGAAGTAGATTAATCACTTCTTTATCAAAATAAGTTTTGGCGGCTGATTTAATCCCAAAAGAATTATGAACAAAATCAACAGTGTTGAGGTACATGGTTAATATTTCTTCTTTAGTATATGTTCGTTCTAGCATGACAGACATCACCAATTCTTTGATCTTTTGATTGATACGCATGAGTGTACTTGAGCGATCAACATTCGTGAATAGGTTTTTAGCAAGTTGCTGGGTAATAGTACTTCCTCCACCTCTTTTACCTAAAAAGAAAATGGAAGAAAAAAATCGCTTCATATCAATTCCTGAGTGTTGAAAGAATCGAACATCTTCCGTAGCAATTAAAGCATCAATAAGGTTTTGAGGTAATTCTTTGTATGTGGCATTGGAGCGATTTTCGCTGTAGTATTTCCCAATAGGTATAGGCGAATTGGCAGCGTATATTTCAGTAGCTAATTTACTGTTGGGATTTTCAATCTCCTCAAAAGTTGGCATAGTTCCTAGTATACCTTTAGAAACCCCTAAAAAGAATAACAATAATAGTATCAGACTAGCGATAAAAAGTAGCCATATGATTCCTACATATTTTGTAAATGTATTTTTCTTAGTCTTTTTTGGCATGGGGAAGTATTGCTTTTGAACTTACTCTTCTTTTTTAAGGGGATCATCACCATTTTTCTTACCACCAAACAGAACATCTTTATTTCCCAATTTGATTTTTAAGCCATCTGTACTACTTGATGAACTAAAATTCTTTTGATTGAGTGTCTGATTGGTTTTTGGTGAATCAATGTTTATTTTTTTATCACCCATTAATTTATCAGTAGGCGCAGATTTTTTTATATTGGAGTTGACATTAAAAAAGGAGAGTAGCTCTTCAGCTTTTTCCTGTTCTTCTGTATTTGCATGATTTTCAACTACATATTCCAAGGAGGCAATAAAAGGATCGTATAACTTTTTACCACCAATGGCCATTGCTTTTAGTAAATCGAATTTTGCAACTAAAGGAACCTTTGGAAAAAGTTCGTTAGCTTGCTCACACTGCAGGATTACCTCGTCAAAATTCTCGACTTCATAAAGTGCATAAGACTGGGCATAAAAATCGGCAGCTTGGACGTCAATGTTTTTTTCTTGATCCGCATTAGGGTTTTTTAAATAAGCTGTAAATTTATCATCAGGATACTTACTTAACAATTCGCTTTTTGCTGCTTCTGCCAGTGAGGAACTTTCTAGTTCGCTGAACAGAACATAGAGCTGATACAAGGCTTCAGGCTCATATTTATTGTTAGGATATAGTTGATTTAGCTTCTCAAACATTTCAATGCTTTTGGGCAGATTAGTAAGCCCTATTTTATAAATTACAGCTCCGTTGTAGTAGGCTTCAACAATATCTTTCTTGAGAGACTTCTTTTCTTTTTCTGAACTAGGAATAGCGCTCAACATCTCTTCATATTGCGCATCGATGCGCGCAAAGTATTCATCTTGCTCATC
>JADHRO010000001.1 GCA_016777395.1 Chitinophagales bacterium
CACGATATGAACTGGTTGAGAATTGATAAGTATCATACAGGGGATGAAGATAATCCTCAAGTGATCTTCCAGCCAATGATGTGTCAGCATTGTGATAATGCTCCATGTGAGAATGTCTGTCCTGTAGCTGCAACAAACCACAGTTCAGAAGGATTAAATCAAATGACCTATAATCGCTGTATTGGAACAAGATACTGTGCGAATAACTGCCCTTATAAAGTAAGAAGATTCAACTGGTTTGATTATCAAGGTGCAGATAGTTTCTCAAGCAACGAAGGATTTATTTTAGACAATGACTTCGACGCTGTTCAAACGGAATATGCTTTTGGAGACAAAGAAGCAGGTTTAGGATTGCACAGTCCAATGGCTAAGTTGGTTCTTAATCCAGATGTTACTGTTCGTAGTAGAGGAGTTATTGAGAAATGTAGTTTTTGTGTGCAACGAATTCAGTTGGGTAAATTGGAAGCGAAGAAAGCAGATAGAGGATTAAAAGATAGTGATGTGGTTACAGCATGTCAATCGGCTTGTCCAACGAATGCAATTACTTTTGGAGACACCAACAATGCGCAGACAGCTGTATCTAAAGTATGGGCTGATCCAAGATCATTTGGTGTAATTGAAGAGATTCATGTTTTACCATCTGTAAGGTATCTGACTAAGGTTAGAAATCAGAAGGAAGGGGATTTAGCTTAAACAAATTATTAATTAAGAAACGATATAATATATGAGCCATTACGAATCACCCATAAGGGAACCTCTAATACAAGGCGATAATATAAGCTACACTAAAATCACTGATGATATTGTAGCGACTACGGAAAAAGCTCCCCCTTTATCTTGGTGGATTGGTTTTATCATATCTGCAACTTTTGCTGGTATTGGTGTTGTAGCAATTCTATGGACTATCTGGCAAGGAATAGGAACATGGGGGCTTAATAAAACAGTAAATTGGGCATGGGATATCACTAACTTCGTTTGGTGGGTTGGTATTGGTCATGCAGGAACACTTATTTCAGCGGTACTTTTATTGTTTCGCCAAAAATGGAGAACGGGAATTAACCGAGCTGCAGAGGCGATGACAATTTTTGCAGTTATTTGTGCGGGTTTATTTCCATTAATTCACATGGGTAGATTATGGATGGGATTCTTTATTTTTCCCTATCCAAATACAAGAGGTCCTTTATGGGTAAACTTTAATTCACCCTTACTTTGGGATGTTTTTGCAATATCCACATACCTAACAGTCTCTCTATTGTTTTGGTATTCTGGTCTAATGCCAGATTTTGCTACCATTCGGGATAGAGCAAAAGGAAAAGTTAGAAAATTTATTTATAATGCCTTGAGTTTTGGTTGGACAGGAACGGCAAAGCAATGGCAACGTTTTGAATCTTTATCCTTAATTCTTGCAGGTCTAGCTACGCCATTGGTGCTTTCTGTGCATACGATTGTATCTTTTGATTTCGCAACTTCAGTAATTCCAGGGTGGCATACAACTATATTTCCTCCGTACTTCGTTGCCGGAGCAATTTTCTCTGGGTTTGCCATGGTGGAAACCTTAATGATTATTACTAGAAAAGTATTAAAGTTAGAAAACTACATCACAGTTGGACACATCGAGTCAATGAATAAGATTATTGTTTTGACGGGGTCTATTGTGGGTGTTGCTTACATCACAGAGTTAGTAATTGCATGGTATTCAGGTTACTTATACGAGCAATATGCTTTTGCAAATAGAGCGACTGGAGAATATTGGTGGGCTTATGCTATCATGATGACTTGTAATGTAATCACACCGCAGCTATATTGGATTAAAAAGTACAGACGAAATATTGCACTGACTTTTGTGCTATCCATATTTGTAAATATCGGAATGTGGTTTGAACGATTTGTAATTATTGTTACTTCATTGCATAATGATTTCTTACCCTCTTCATGGTTGTACTTCTTGCCTACATGGGTAGATGTAGCTATTTATCTTGGAACTTTAGGAATATTTATGACTTTGTTCTTACTGTTTGCTCGAGCTTTCCCAGTTATTGCTATTGCAGAGGTTAAATCTATTTTTAGTATTTCGTCTGCTCAAGCTAGAAAACAACAGTTGGAAGAGAATAAGAAATTTGAAAAAGATTATAAGGACTCTATTGGCGCAGAATATGCCAAGGATGACGTATTTGACACGAACTATTAATAAATTAAATTAATCCATTAAGATGGCTAGTAATAAATATATAGTAGGACTTTTTGATCATGAGGATAAGCTTATTGGAGCTATCCGTAAGTGCAAAAAGGAAAATGTAGAAATTACCGATACACTGACTCCTTTTCCAGTTCACGGATTGGAGGATGAGCTTGGATATCAAGATACAAGATTGCATAAGGCTGGTTTTATGTTTGGCATCACAGGAACTTTTGTTGCCTTATCCGTAATGACCTTTATCATGACGACCAATTACCCTATCAATTTTGGGGGTAAGCCAAATTTTGCTTTACCTTCTTTCATTCCGATTACTTTTGAGTTAACGGTTTTATTTGCAGCCGTAGGAATGGTAATGGTATATTGTATTAGAAATGGTTTATTTCCAGGTGCAGTTCCAAGAATATTAGATGAACGAATCACGGATGATCGCTTCGCATTAAGTTTTGAGGTCGATGATTCTACAAGTAAAGAAGACATTTCGAAAGTGGTAAATTTACTAAAAGAAGCGGGTGCAGTTGAAGTTTCTTCAAAAGAGTTTAATGACGATACGGAGATCTTCGAAGTAGAGACTTCAGCGGTAGAAAGTATATTGTAAACTAAGCGATTTAAAGAATTTATAGGCTTAGCCTAATTTTTAACAGATAAATCAAAACAATGAAGAAGAATTTCTTGTTTTTAATAACATTAGCGGTAAGTGCAATAGCAATTACATCATGCAAGAGTCATGGCGATAATACTGGAAGAATATTTATGCCAGATATGACATACTCTAATGCATATGAAGCTTATGCAAGCACCAAGTTTCAGCATCAATCTGATACGGATGCGATATCCGCAAAAAAACCTGTATCAGGTAGTATTCCGAGAGGATATTTACCTGACAATGAAGAAGTAAGAACGAATGATGGTAAACTAATGGCGTATTTATTTAAAAATTATTTCAAAAACCCTGCAGGTGATCCATCTGTTGATGATGCTGCTCAACGTTTAATGGCTGGGAATATGCTGAGTAATCCCATTGAAAAAACGGATGAGGTATTGGCTGAAGGTAAAGTGAAATATGATATCTATTGTGCGGTTTGTCATGGCAAAAAAGGTTTAGGGGATGGTTCTATTGTTGAAATTATTGATGCAGATGGAAACAAAACTGGTGAGGATGGCCCTTATACATCTATACCGCCTGCATATGAGACTAGATTACCCGGCTTGAGTGATGGAGAAATGTTTTACTCTATAACTTATGGTAAGAATTATATGGGGGGATATTTTACCCAGCTAAGTACTGAGGACAGATGGAAAGTTCTATTGTATATTAAGGATTTAGCAGGGATTGAAGAAGGTGCTGTTGCTATGGTTGAAGGAAAAGATTTTATTGAAGAAGAAGCGCAATAATCAGATAAAGAGATTTAACAGTTTATAATAGGCTAGAAGGAAAAATTAAAGTTATGTCAAATACATTTACATTCGGAGGCAACTTAAAGAAATCGGTCTTAGGACTTGCCGTTGTTGGTTTGGTTCTAGGAGTTGTCCTAGGTTTCTTTTTTGATGATACCAGCCATCATAGTCGTTTGTGGGCCAACTTACTCTTAAACACTTACTATTTTGCAGGAATAGCGGTTACTGGCGTTTTCTTTATCACGGCTCATCAATTAGGATACGGAGGATGGCATACAGTCTTTAAAAGAGTACCAATAGCAATGGGGAGGTTCTTATATGTAGCTTTCTTCTTGTTCTTAATTATTGTGGCGGGCTTGTGGCTATCTCCTGAAGGTCTATACAGTCACTGGGCAGACCCTCATCATAGAGATTCTATTGTCTTGGGGAAAGCACCTTTCTTAACAAGAAAAGCTTACGCATTAGGGGTAATTATTTTCTTCGGTTTGTGGGCTTTATTTACTTGGTTGTTATCTAAGAAGTTTATCTCAATAAAAAATTGGAAAGAGTATTCTAGTGCGAAGAAAATTTCAGCAGGCTTCTTACTCGTTTTTGGAGTAAGTAGTTCTATTCTTAGTTGGTGGGTTATTATGTCACTAGATCCTCATTGGTACAGCACTTTATTTGGCTGGTACAACTTAGCCTCCTATTTCTGTGCAGGCTTTGCTATGATGATTTTACTGATGATTGGCTTTAAACGAATGGGGCATTTGCCTAATGTAACAGAAGACCACATTCATGACGTTGCAAAACTAATGTTTGGTTTCAGTGTTTTTTGGACTTATTTAATGTTCTCACAATTCATGTTGATTTGGTATGCGAATATTCCAGAAGCAACGATTTGGTTTACTAAGCGATTTGATATTCCAATGTTTAAGGCAATTTTCTTTATTGCATTGGCAATCAATTTCTTCTTGCCGGTCTTGGCTATTTTGAAAAGAGATGCTAAACGTAATTTCTTAACCGTGGGTACAATTTCAGTTTTGTTGATTTTCGGTCATTACCTAGACTTTTACCACATGGTTATGGTTGAGCCAATGGGAATTCCTCATGGAAATCACGCTACTACAGAGCATGATAGTCATGCTAACTTGTCTGCAGATAATGTGCTTTATGCAGAAGTCGACGCAGGGCATGAGGGCGATGTTAATGGCCATGCCGAAGAAATACATGATGACCTTCATGCAGAAGATGAGCACATGCATTTGGATGAAACGGGACACCCTGATGAACACGCAGTGGTGTCTGATTCTCATGCAGATGAAGATCACGGAGAAGAAGCTCATACTGCAGCAGGTCATGGGAATGACGAGCACGGACATGGAGAAGAACTCACATATGCTAAGCTCGGCTTAGTTGAGTTATTTTTCTTTTTAGGATTTTTAGGATTGTTTTTATTTATGACTTTCACAGGATTAGACGGCGAAGACCTTGAATCAGGGGACGATCCATTCCTGGAAGAAAGTAAGAATCATCATGTAAAATATAGTTAAAGATGGGTACAACATTATTAGCCGTAATTACGGTAATTTTATTTTTTACGATCATTTTCTTGGTGGCTAAAGCCAATGAGATGTCTTCCCTTGGTAAGGATGCAGACGAGCATATGGAGGATACGAGTAATCTTCAAGGAAAACTTCTTTTTGCCTTTTTAATCCTTGGAATGGCTGCTGTGGGGTATAGTTTTTTTGAGCTAGGTCCACGAATGCTGCCCTTGTCAGCAAGTGAGCACGGTGATTTGATAGATAGTATGTTTAATATTACAAACGTCGTTGCTATGTTTGTATTTGTATTGACGCATATCATTTTGTTGACCTTTGCTTATCTGTATCGATACAAAAGAAACAGAAAGGCATATTTCTTCCCACATGATAGTAGGTTGGAGCTTGTATGGACCATTATTCCTGCTATTGTTCTTACTTTTTTAGTGTTTAGAGGAATTAAGGCGTGGAATGAAATCTTTGATTTTGAAAAGCTAGAAAATACTACAGAAGTTTTGCGTTTTGAAGCAACTGCCAAACAGTTCGGTTGGATCTTAAGATATCCCGGAAAAGATGGTGAGTTTGGAGAGCGAATAATAGATCAAGAGCATGTTTCTCAAATCAATGAATTAGGAATTAACTGGGAAGACCCCAACAGTAAGGATGATTTTATGGCCAATGAATTGGTTTTGATCAAAGGTAAACTCACTCTTGCTAAGCTTGGAGCCCAAGATGTATTGCACGGATTTTATTTGCCACATTTTAGGGTGAAAATGGATTGTTTACCCGGTTTACCTACTCAATTTATGTTTACTCCGAAGTATACTACAGAGGAGTATAGAGAAATCTTAAGTCATAAAAAGTATTGGCAAAAAATTGATCCTGAAACTGGAAATCCTAAATGGCAAGATTTCCAATTTGAGCTTGCTTGCACAGAACTTTGCGGGAAGTCTCACTTTGCTATGCAGCGAGTGGTTCGTGTGGTAACGCAGGAAGAATATGATGCATGGGTCAATGAAAGTAAGTCTTATTATTATACGGTAATCAATCCGGATGCAGCTCCTGTGGAAGAAGAGCTTATTGAAGAAGTAATACCAATCAAGGAAGAAATAGATAGTGCTGCAGTAAGTATTGTGGCCAGAGTTAGATAATTTAATTGTAACATAAGAGCATAAAAAATAAATTTCATGAGCGAAGTAACAGCACATCACGATTCAGCTCATGCCGCAGACGGGCATGACGATCATCATGAACAAAGTTGGTTAACTACTTATATTTTTAGTCAAGACCACAAAATGATTGGGAAACAGTTTTTAATGACTGGTATTTTTTGGGCATTTGTTGGTGGCCTATTGTCTTTGTTTTTCCGTATGCAGTTAGCATGGCCAAATGAGACTTTTCCTATTTTGGAAACACTTCTTGGGTCATGGGCTGAGGGCGGCAAATTAAGTAACGATTTTTACTACGCCTTGGTAACGATGCACGGGACTATCTTAGTGTTTTTCGTTCTAACCGCTGGCTTGAGTGGGACCTTTAGTAATTTCTTAATTCCCTTGCAAATCGGTGCAAGAGATATGGCATCTCCTTTTATGAATATGCTATCATATTGGTTCTTTTTTGCAGCAAGTGCGGTATTATTTCTATCATTTTTCGTTCAAACTGGGCCTGCTTCCGGAGGTTGGACAGCTTACCCGCCGTTAAATGGTATTCGAGACATCGCCTTGAATAAGGGCTCCGGATTAGGATTCGATTTATGGATTACCAGTATGACACTCTTTATTGTAGGAAGTACATTAGGTAGTTTGAATTACGTTTCTACGGTTATTAATATGCGTACAAAGGGTATGAGCTTTACAAAAATGCCGTTGATAACATGGGCATTAACATTTACAGCAGTACTGGGTATTTTGGCCTTTCCTGCCTTACTAGCTGCTGCAGGATTATTGGAGTTTGATAGACTTTTAGGAACAAGTTTCTTCCTGAATAACATCGTTATTAATGGCGATCTTCAGGCCTACAAAGGAGGAAGCCCCATAATTTATCAGCACTTATTTTGGTTTTTAGGGCATCCTGAAGTTTATATCATTATATTTCCTGCATTTGGGATTGTCTCGGAAGTTTTATCTGTACACTCCAAAAAGCCAGTTTTTGGCTACCGGGCAATGATACTTTCCTTGGGATCAATTTTAGTAATTGGTTTCTTCGTTTGGGCACACCACATGTTTGTAACTGGAATGAGCCCAGCTATCGGCAAAGTATTCGTAATCTTTACTTTATTAATTGCAATCCCATCTGCCGTCAAAGTGTTTAATTGGATAACCACCCTTTGGAGAGGAAATATCCGGTTTACTGTACCTATGATGTTTGCGATAGGTTTCGTCTCTTTATTTATCTCTGGGGGTATTACAGGGTTGCACTTAGGTAACTCTACGGTAGATATTCAATTGCATGATTCTTATTTTGTGGTAGGGCACTTCCATATTGTAATGGGTGTGGCTGCATTCTTTGGAATGTGGGCTGGTGTTTATCAGTGGTTTCCAAAAATGTTCGGACGATTTATGAATGAAACTATGGGTTACATTCATTTCTGGGGTTCATTGATTGGTGGGTATATGGTTTTCTTTCCAATGCACTTCATGGCAGGTGTTCCAAGAAGATACTATGCTTTTGATCAGTTCCAATCTTTTAATAACTTTCAAGATGTGAATGTTTTTATAACCTTGGCTGCATTTCTAGTAATGTCATCAAACATTGTGTTTTTAATAAACTTCTTCTATAGTATCTTCAAAGGAAGAGAAATGACGGAAGACAATTTAAACCCTTGGGGTGCAAATACACTTGAATGGACTACACCAGTTCATCCTGGTCACGGAAACTGGCCTGGAGATTTACCGGTGGTTTACAGATGGCCTTACGATTACAGTACAAATGGCAATGAAGTTAATCCTCAAAATAAGCCTTTAGAAGAAGGTGAGCACGAGCACTAAATATTATGAATAGAAGGGAAAGAGGCATATCAATTTCATTTAAAAGCATTCTAGCAGCAAAGCTTGGTGATGTAGCTCAACTGTATAAAGTTCGATTAGGTTCTTTAGTTGTGTTTTCATCAGTAATTGGATACTTGTTGTTAGCTCCAGCGTTCGATTTCTTTACATTATTGATGTTATCAATCGGTGGATTTTTGGTTACTGGGGCATCCAATGCCTTCAATCAAATTTTTGAAAAGGATTTAGATAGCTTAATGGATAGAACCAAAAATAGACCAATTCCTGCAGGAAGGATGACTGCTGTTGAGGGAAGTCTATGGGCAGGTATTGCTGCATTATTAGGCTTAGTGATTCTTACAATTTTCTTCAACCTAGCTACCGGATTATTGTCTGCTATCTCGTTAATCATCTATGCATTTATTTACACTCCATTAAAACGGGTGCACCCTATAGCAGTTTTCGTAGGAGCGATTCCTGGCGCCTTACCTCCAATGATTGGCGCAGTTGCAGCAACAGGATTTGTTGGTGACATTGCAATCTGTTTGTTTGCGCTGCAATTTATTTGGCAGTTTCCACATTTTTGGGCGATTGCTTGGTACTCTTATGATGATTATAAAAAAGCAGATATTATGCTATTGCCATCTAAAGGAGGCAAAAACAAGAATAGTGCGCTAAATATATTAATTTATACCGCAACCTTAATTCCCATTACTATTGTTTTATACCTACTGGGGTATTATCAATTGATAGGTCTGGTGGTTTTACTGATAGCAGCTGTTGTTTTTTTAATACCGGCTATTCAGTTATATCGCGATATATCAGATACCAATGCTCGGAAAGTTATGTTTGCTTCCTTCATGTATCTGCCTGTCGCACTTATTGGACTATTATTGGATAGTATCTTATAAATTATGCAAGTGATGAATAATACATATCAAAAAAATGGAATTAGTCTTGAGAATAGGCATACAGCTCATCGGCTGATTTTATATATTTCGATGGCCTCTATTACAATGTTTTTCGCAGTAACTACAAGCGCTGTCTTGGTTAAGAAAGCTGATGTATTGAATTGGGCTCAATTTCCTTTGCCCGATATATTTTTTATAAGTACAATTATTGCTCTTGCATCTAGTCTTGCTTTTTATTTTTCTTACAGGCTATACCAGCAGAAGAAATTCATGGCTTTTAGATGGATGCTTGCATTAAGTGGGATGATAAGTCTTGGCTTTTTGATTAGTCAATTGTTAGGCTTCGAAGCTTTAAAAGATATGGGCTTACCCCTTACTGGAAACGTGGCAGGATCTTTTATTTATTTTTTAGCTATAGTGCATGGATTACACATCATTGGTGGACTTACTGTACTTCTTATCATGCTAGTTAAAGCTATTCTTGCGCGAAAAAATATACAGTTTGAAGGAAGTGGGGTAATCAATAAAAAACGATTATTTTCAATGGAAATTTTAACGTCCTACTGGCATTTCGTAAATGTGCTATGGGTTTATTTATTTTTGTTTTTTTACTTTAATTATCAATAATTAATTATGTCATCAGGATCTACAAATGAATATGAAGTGCACGAATGGGAGAGTCTAAAAGGCCCATTTAATGCTAGTTATGGTAAAGTAATGATGTGGTATTTCTTAATATCGGATACATTCGTGTTTGGTGCCTTCTTAGTTGCATATGCTGCGGCTAGAACTTCTAATGCCGAATCATGGCCAATGGCAAGTGAAGTGTTTAGTACGGTTCCTGGTTTGTCTGGCAATCATTATCCATTAGTATTTGTTTCTTTTATGACTTTTGTACTTATTATAAGTTCAGTAACTATGGTTAGAGCGGTGCAAGAAGGTTTTATGGGTAATCGAAATGGAGTGATAAAGTACTTAATTCCAACTATAGCAATGGGACTTTTATTCCTAGGTTGTCAGTATCTAGAGTGGTCTCATCTAATCCATGAAGGAATGACGATGTGGTATACGCCGTTCAGCGCTTTGGGGCATGGACATGAAGGACCTCAACAATTTGGAATGTTCTTTTTTACGATTACTGGATTTCACGGTATGCACGTTATCACTGGTGTTTTATTGAATATTTGGTTATTGGTTGAAACCGCAAAAGGCAGATTTGATAAATTAGGTAACTACAGTATGGTTGAAAAGATAGGTCTTTTCTGGCACTTTGTAGATTTGGTTTGGGTATATGTTTTCTTGGGATATTACCTACTGTAATTATTATTGATAAGCGAAAAATTTAGTACAATGGCACACATGACGCAACAAGAATATGAGCAAAATAAAAAAGACGTTTACAAAACGACAGGGATACTATCTGTAGTGACTGTCGTAGAAGTTTTAGGCTCTATAGTATATGAAAACATGGTCGAAGATTTAAGATGGCCGCTCATGGTATTTGTTACTTTAGCTAGTGTAATTAAGGCCTATTGGATTATGAATGTGTTTATGCACGTTGGACATGAGAAAAAAGGATTTATGTTTACTATCCTTTTTCCATTTATATTCTTAGTATGGGCTATCATTGCCTTTTCGTTTGATGGAGCTGCCTGGCTTGCAATGCGAAATGCAATCAATGGCATATTTTTTTAATCCATGACACAACATACATCTAATAGCAACGGGAAACTAACGACAATATTCATAGTCCTGCTGCCGCTTTTACTTTTTGGATTATTTTATTTGTATACCAAGCAAGCAAGAACAGACTTGAAAACAATGAAATATCCCCGTAAAATGTTTGCTATTGGCATTGATACAATTACCGAAGGAGCATTTAAGCGTATAGATACAGTTTATCATGAGATCCCTTCATTTACGCTAACTAATCAATATGGTCAGACGATTTCGAAAGATCAGTTTCGTGATAAGATTTTAATTGTAGATTTTTTCTTTACAAGTTGTCCTACTATCTGTCCCACTATGAGTGAACAACTGGCAAGGGTCCAAGAGCAATTGATCAGAGATGATCGAGTGGTGATCGTTTCATTCTCTATTGACCCTGTGCGCGACACGCCAGAGAAATTGAAGGTATATGCAGAAGAATATAGCGCAGTGCCCGGTAAATGGCAATTCTTAACTGGAGATAAGAAAGAAATTTATAAGCTTGCTTTGGAAGGATATAAGATGTCAGCATTTGATGATGGTGGAGATGATGAACATGATGGTTTTGTTCATACCGACCGTTTTGCATTAGTTGACCCTAACTGGAATATTAGAGGTTATTATAAAGGTACTTCAGAAAATGAAGTGAACATCATGCTGGGTGATGTGTTATTACTGTTAGAAGAATTTAAAAGGTAAAATGGCAATTAGGTTAGAAGAAAAAAGTGCAAAACAAATAATAGTCGCTCTATCAGTGGTTGTGGCTTTATTAGTAGGTGTATTGAACTGGGGTATAGATAAACGGATGGTAACAGGACTTGATCTTAGTTTTTTTCCAAAGTTTCACGCCTTACTAAATAGTGTAGTTGCTCTTCTTCTAGTTGTGGGCTTAGTGTTTATTAAAAAGGGGGAGAAGTCCTTGCATCAAAAGTCAATGTTTTTGTCATTTGTCGTTTCTGCAGTCTTTCTCTTATCGTATGTGCTTTACCATACGCTGGCTGAACCAACATCCTATGGAGGAGTTGGTGGATTCAAGTATACTTATTATTTCATTCTAATCACGCATATTATCTTAGCTGCTGTAATCATGCCATTCATACTTATGACTTTTTACTATGCATGGAGTGAGAAATGGGTGAAACACAAATCCTTAGCTAAAAAGATTTGGCCATTTTGGTTTTATGTAGCAGTAACCGGTGTTGTAATTTATTTTATGATCGCACCTTACTACAGTTATTAATGCATTGAAATGAAAAAAGTATTATTCCTATTAGTTCTTAATCTTGTGTCACTGAAGCTAGCTATTAGCCAATGTGCTATGTGTAAAGCTAGTGCTGAAACTAGTCTCGAATCAGGAGCGAGTGACGCCGCTGGCATTAATACGGGCGTATTGTATGTCTTAGCAATCACTTTTGGAATGTTAGGTTTTATGGGCTATCTCCTGTATAAAGGAAACAAGGCTACTCGTTCAGTCGATTAAAACCGAGGTTGATAAGGCAAACTATTTGATTTCTTATTTTTCTTAATATCCATCATTACGAAAATTTCCATATGAAAAATATAATCGCATCGCTTCTTTTATTAAGCACCAGTTTCGTGTCTGCTCAAAATGAATTTAACTGCTATCACTTTGATGAGCAGGGACAAACGCGGGAGCATTTTGTCGATTTTAAATCCATGTTGCTAGATATAAGTTTTGATACCAAGGCCAGAAAAGTCTTGGGTCAAGTGCATTACGAATTTACAACTATTCGACCTTCAATTGATCAATTGGTTTTGGATGCACCAGAAATATGGATAGAAGCGGTATTGTTTGATGGCACGCCCGTTGATTATAAGACTGACGAGCAGCATTTAATCATTGACTTTCCAGTCTCGTTGCCATGGGAGGAGGATCACCAATTGGATATTTCATATACTTGCCAACCGGAAAAAGGATTATACTTCCTGGGGTGGAAGGATACGACCAATAGAGCAAGGAAACAAATTTGGACGCAAGGTCAAGGGATCGACAACCGTTACTGGGTTCCAAGCTTCGATGATGTTAGTGATAAGCTCATTACTGAAACCAGAATTACTTTTGACTCTAAATTCGAAGTTGTTTCTAATGGAGACTTGATAGGAAAAGAAGATTATGAAAATGGATTGAGCACTTGGCATTATAAAATGAAAGATTCACATGTGCCTTATTTGCTAATGCTTGCCATCGGGGAGTATGATTTCAAGGAGATGATATCCTCTTCAGGAGTCGTAAATCGTCAGTATTACTATCCCAATAAACCCGAGGAGTTCAAACATACCTATATGTATTCAGTCGAAATGATGGACTGGATGGAAGAAGAATTCCAAGTGGCCTACCCTTGGGGTAAAGTATACCGAAATATACCGGTTGCAGATTTTTTATACGGCGCTATGGAAAACACAACTTCCACAATTTTTACAGATTATTACTTAAAAGATAGTAGAGAGGCATTAGATAGAAATTATGTGGGTACGAACGCCCACGAGTTAACGCATCAGTGGTTTGGAGATTTAATTTCTGAATGGAACGGCGCAAGTCATTGGTTGCATGAAAGTTTTGCAACACACTATGCTAAACATTTTGAGCGCAGTGTTTTTGGGGAAGATTATTTTCAATGGGAACGAAATATGGAAATGCGACGAGCAATGAGTGCGGATGATAAAAATGACTTGCCTATTGCCCACAGCGAGTCCGGATCATCTAGGCATTATCCCAAGGGAAGTTTTGTTATTGATATGCTTCGCGAGGCTGCAGGAGGAGATGAGGCCTACAAAAAGGTGATAAATGCGTATTTGAAGAAATATGCGTTTAGGCATGTTGATACACATTTGTTTCAACTTGAATTTATGGAGGTTTTAGGACTGAATTTGGATTGGTTTTTTGACCAATGGGTCCGTAAAGGTGGATATCCAATTTTTGAATGCGATTATGCTGAATCTTTTGGCCAAGTGGAGATAAATATTAAACAAATTCATGACCAAACCGAAACAATAGGTTTATTCAAGGTTCAAATGCCTATACAAGTCAAGTATAAGGATGGTAGCGATACGACATTCTTAGCAGACCTTCAAAATGAAGAACACTCTATTTCTATTTCTAATACTGAAGGAAAGCCTATTCAATACGTTTTGTTCAATGTAAACAACGCACTTTACGCAAAAATTGTACACGAAAAAACAACTGCCGAACTTCTGGCACAAGCACTAGAAGCAAAGGATATGATCGATCGATATTTAGCTTTGGTCAAATTGGAGGATAGCCCATTAAAAGAAAAAAGAAACATACTTTTAGCATGTTTTGAAAATGAAAGCTTTTTTGCTCCTCGGGCCAATATAGTTAAACAATTAGCAAATGATAACAATAGTAAAAGTCAAGAGCTAATCATGAAATCTCTGCTTGACAATGACGCGCGTGTTCGTAGAGCGGTCGTTTACCACTTAGAAAAAGTATCAAAAAAAATACAGCCAGTGTACGAAAATTTGTTGCTTGATAGCTCATATGTAAACATTGCAATGACTTTGGAAAAGCTTATTGAGGGGTTCCCTGAGCGTAAAGAGAAGTACTTGAAAATAACCCAATTAGACGCGCAGAAAAATGACCTGCTAAATATTGCCCATTTAAGCTTCAAAGCACAGGATGACGACCCCTTTGCCTTCAGTGATCTGATTGATTATGCTGGACCTTCCTTTGAGTTTAGAACAAGGATTAAAGCCATAGAGGCCTTAACTGATCTCGCTTACCAGGGCGATGATTTTATTTTCCCACTTATCGATGCAAGTGTAAATTTTAATCGCAGATTAGCTGGAGTAGCTAGCAATGTTTTGATGTCTATAGAAAATCAGGACTTGCTTATTGAAGCATTGGAAAAGGGAGACTTCGATAAGAATGAACGCAAAAGAATTGACCAGTTAAAAACGAAGCTTGGTATTTAAATCCTAATCTCTTCGATAGGTTCCCAAAAGTGTTTGTCAAAGTTTTGAATTTGCTGATTGCGTATTATTATTCCCTCCTCGCTTAGTAACTTTTCCATTAGTTCAGGTGGTGAAAAATGGTGTCTACCAGTCAACAATCCTTTACGGTTTACCACGCGATGGGCAGGTACTTGGGGCTCTACAACATGCGAATTATTCATCGCGTACCCGACCATTCTTGCCGCTTTTTTTGCTCCAACAGCGACTGCAATTGCTCCATAGGTAGTTACCCGCCCTGTAGGTATCAATCGAACTACGGCATATACTTGTTCAAAGAAACTTAAGTCTTTCATTGCTGTATATTATTACTCGGGCACACGCTACTGAAACAAATTAAACTGCACATAATTGATATTCCGCCCATCCTTAATGTGCATCTTCTCGTAGAAGGTTTGGATTTCGGTTAGCTCAGGATAAGCAGTCCCTTTTCTATAGATATCTCGCTCTACAACAGTATAATCCATTTCCTTGCCATCTAAAACACCCATGGTGTAATCAAAGAGTAATTCACTATCGGTTTTTACATGAATAATGGCATCCTTAGAGCAAATTTTCTTATACAAGTCTAAAAATTTAGGAGAAGTTAAGCGGTGCTTTGCATGCCTATCTTTTGGAAATGGATCTGAAAAAACAATCCATATTTCTTGCACCTCTCCAGCCTCAAAAAACGCTTCTAAAAGCTCAATCTTTGTTCGCAGGTAGGCAGCATTTTCGAGGTTTTCTTCCAAAGCATCTTTAGCCCCTTTATGTATTCGAGCTCCCTTAATATCAATACCAATAAAATTTCGATTGGCGTGGCGCTTTGCCAAATTGAATGTGTATTCCCCTTTACCACATGCAAGTTCAAGTGTTAACGGATGGTTGTTTTTGAAATGCATCTTCTTCCATTTCCCTTTCAAGTCAATAGAGTCTCCCTTAAAGTTAACTAAACAGGGTTTTTTAAAATCCAAATTTTGATAAAAATTAGAAAAGGCTTTTAGCTCCGTAAATCGTTTTAGTTTGTCTTTGCCCATAATGTTGTTCAGTCTATTGGAATATACTTTGCAAAAATACACGGATTCATTTACTTTCCGTTCAGATACACAGGCTAATTCTCCCTCACAATAGACTTTTTTTGTCTTTTTTTAATCATATGCTTAGAGTATCTTTACAATCTTAAAATGTAAGTCTCAAACTATTTTACAGATTAATGCGTTAATAGGGGACTAGATTATGACGATTAAAAAAATATTCTTTATTCTACTTGGACTCTTTGCTTTAGTCCCTTTTGCTCAAGCCACTCATTTGGTAGGAGGAGAGATGACTTATGTGCGTTTAGCAGGCAATACGATTCGGGTAACGTTGACAGTTTATCGAGACAATATCAATGGTCAAGCTTCATTTGATGGGGCTGCAGCGCCCAATGCTGCGGATTGTACAATAAGCTTTTATGCTGATAATGGAGCATTTTTAGAAGCAATTCAAATTGATTTGGACAATGTTACATTGGTAAATATTCAATTGCAACCCTGCCAGGAGGAAATACCAGGAATAGAAACGCAAGAAGGGACTTACGTATTTGATGTTAACTTGAATAGTATAAATGGCTTTAATCCTGCCCAGGGCGTTACGCTAGTTTATGGGAGGTGTTGTCGGAATGGTATCATTGACAATTTGAATAATCCTGGTGATCAGGGATTCTCTGCATTGGTCAGGGTTCCGCCACTAGCTTTTCAAAATAGCTCTCCAATATTTAATAGTTTTGAGCAATATTTATGTGTAAATAGGTTCAACCAAATGGATTTTTCTGCCACAGATCCTGATGGTGATTCTCTATATTATTTTCTTTGTGACCCTTATTTGGGTTTAGATGATAATGCACCAGCCGCGGATGCTTTCAATTTAAATGCTGGTGGCACCTATACAAATTATGGCCCTCCTTATAACACCATTGCATGGGATGCAGCTGCTGGGTATTCTGCAGTAAATCCATTGGGCGGTGTAATGGCTTTGAACGGAGCAACCGGAATTTTAGGAGCAACACCGCCTACCACAGGAGTTTTTGTGATGGGGGTATGTGTCTCTGAATACAGAAATGGGGTACTCTTGAGTACGGTAAGTAGAGATTTTCAATACCTTGTATCTCAATGTGATTTTCCTGATATATTGATCGCAACGGATCCCAATTTAGCGCAAGATTCTGCTACTGGTTTATTTACAATTGATGCGGATTGCAACGAGGGTATTGTAAATTTTAACTTAGCTAATAATGTGGATATTGTGGGCTACTCTTGGGATTTTGGAGATCCAACTACAGCTTCAGATACATCAAATCTTCAAAATCCAAGCTACTTTTATTCAGACACAGGTACATTTATTGTCACCGTAATTGGTTTTGCAGCAGATGGTTGCGCGGATACTTCGCAAGGACTAGTAATCTTCTATCCTATTTTTGACCCGGGATACACTTACGAAGATTCATGTTTAAATCAAGATGTGGTGTTTATAGATACATCCTTTTCAACGACGGGCAATTTAAATTCTTGGACATGGAATTTTGGTGATCCTGGCACTACCCAGGATACTTCTACCAATCGATTCCCCAATTACCAATATACGACTGCGGGTACTTTTACTGCTAGTTTAATTGTTACTACAGATAAGGGGTGTATCGATACCGTGTACAATAATATTACTATCCATCCCTTACCCGAGCCATCATTTAGTCTGTCTAATCCGCAATGTGAGGGCACGCCGGTGACTTTATTAAATACTTCTCAAATTCAAAGTGGTACTATCCAAAATTATGAATGGGTTCTTGACAGTGCAGTTTTCAATTCAACTGACGTCATAAATAATTTTAATACAGCGGGTGTTTATCCGGTGCAACTTATTCAAATATCTGACTTAGGGTGCACAGATACCTTACTTCAAAATATTACAATTAATGCACTTCCTACAGCGAATGTTGTGGGCAATTCTCCAATTTGTCCGAATACCAATACACCTATTCTAGCTTCAGGCGGTGAGGATTATCAATGGACGGCAAACCCCTTACTAAGTGCGGAGGACATTGCTAACCCAATTGTAAGCATGCTAGATAACCCAGCAACATTTTACGTTCAAGTGACAGATAGTAACCAATGCATAAGCAATGATTCCTTATTTATAGATTTGTTTGCCTTACCTCCTGCTGAAGCGGGGCCAGATACATCTGTTTGTTTGAATGCAACGAATGTTATATCATTTAATACATCCGTTCAGTTGCAGGCCAGTGGAGGCCTGAGTTATGTTTGGACACCCAGTATCGATTTAACAACAGACACTGCAGCAATTACGATTGCATCACCAGATTCCACTATCACCTATACAGTTACCGTTACAGATACAAACTCTTGTGTCAATTCAGATTCGGTCAATGTTGTGGTGCTCAATCCAGCATTAGAGCTTGTCTCAGTTGAAGTAGATTCCTTGTGTTTTGGTGACACGGTCTTCGTAGATGTTTTGGATGTTGGAAATGTTACCTCTTACACTTGGTCACCGAACCAATTTATAACGGATAATTCAATCAGAGAACCGGGATTTTTCCCACCTTTAACTCAAGAATATTTTTTAGAAACGATCAACTATTGCTATCTAGATCGTGATACGGTGACTATTGAGGTCGTTTCTCCACCAGCTATTGATGCAGGACCTCTCGATTCAATATGTATAGGAGATCCTCCTTATCAGTTGAATGCCCAGCCCAATACCTATGATTTTTATCAATGGACAACAGTCGATGCAAGTATAAGTGATAATTCTATACCAAATCCAACAGTACAACCAGCGGTAAATGCTTGGTATTACATTTTTGCAGTAGACACCGTAGGTTCCTTGTCTTGTGAGAGTGAAGACTCTGTCCAAATTCTTGTTTATAATGTGCCGGATTTAGACTTAGATTATCCTGCTAACTATCCTGGCTATCTTTGCCAAGGAGATTTACTGGACTTAACCGCTACTTCATTCGATGGCACTCAATACTCTTGGAGCTCTAACCCGGTTTCATTAATTACAAATCCTAATAGCGCAGTGGCTACTATATCTCCTACAGATACGTCCACCTTTTTTAATACAGTGACTAATGTTCACGGTTGCTCTACTTCAGATTCAATAGTTGTGGATGTTCAATTGCCGGTAGTAGCTTCGATTCAGGGAGATACCATCATGTGTGTGGGTTCATATGTAGATTTAGAAGCTGGTGGAGGATTGTATTATCAATGGCAGCCAGATACTATATTTTCGAATCCTCAGTTTTACCTGACACAAGCCTCTCCGGATAGCTCTTTGACGGTAAATGTCACTGTCAGTAATGATTGTTTTAGTGATGTTGCGACTCACCCTATTATAGTAAGCCAATTACCCGCAGCCGATGCCGGGCAAGATGTAACCATTATTCGTGACGAAACAGGTTTTATCAGTGGATCCGGTTCAGGTGAACCTTTGTGGTATACTGAAGATAAAACCTTCGATGGACTAATCGATATACCAAGTATTTTTAATCCGGAAGTTAGTCCACTGAGCACAATAAATTACGTTTTAGAAATTACTGACCCTCTGACAAATTGTGTTAATTATGATACCATGACAGTTTTTGTTGATGTGGTAACTTTATTGGCATTCCCGTCGGGTTTCTCACCAAACGCTAATGGAGTTAATGATTTTGCTGGACTAATTAAGTGGCTTAATATTGAAAGATTGGTATATCTATCCATTTATGATAGATGGGGTGAAGAAGTTTATAGAACGGATGAATTGTTTGGTTCTTGGGATGGAACTTATCGAGGACGAGACTGTGAAATAGGGACATACATGTGGGATATTCGTGCGGTTACCAAAGATCAAGAAGCAATCAATCGCAAGGGTAATATTACACTGATTCGCTAAGCATTAATACCTGAAACTGTATGAGTATTAGATATTTTCTATTGTTAGGAATTGGTAGTTTATGTTTTATTAAATGCCAATCAAATGCCTCTCAATCTAGCCCGGCGGATAACGTTGAAGAAGTTTATGTTTCGATGTCTGGCAGGGCTGTTTACGACATGTATTGTGTGGCTTGTCATGGTGCTAATGGTAAAATGATGTTCTCCGGTGCAAGCGATCTTTCAATTTCAAAGCTTGATCTCCAAACACGTATTACACAAATCAAGAACGGCAAAGGAGTGATGAACGCCTTTAAAAATATCCTCAATGAAGAGGAGATAGAAAAAGTTGCGGTTTATGTGGAAGAACTTCGAATAAATTAATCATATCCAATTGCAAAAGTCAGCAAAAAGTTATTTCGCTATAGGTTTAATGTCAGGGAGCTCCTTGGACGGTTTAGATATCACTTATTGTAAATATACCAAGGATGTTGGTTCCGAAGGACAAGCCAATTGGTCCTTTGAACTATTACACGCTAAAACTGCAGCACTTAAGCATTGGGAATTACAATTAGCCCATATGGCAGACTATTCTGAAGCTGAGCTCGATAAACTCAGTAAGGATTTTGCCGTATATATGGTGGAAGAGCTCAATCATTTCCTCTTTGAATATAAAATTAAGCAGATTGATTTGGTCTCCTCTCATGGGCATACCATTTCTCATCATCCGGAAATTGGAAAAACTTGCCAAATTGGCGATGGACAAACCATGGCAGATTTACTCGGTCAAACTGTTGTAAACAATCTTAGACAAAGAGATGTCGATGAGGGAGGTCAAGGTGCGCCAATAGTCCCCATAGGCGATAAGCATTTGTTTGGAGATTATCAGTTCTGTTTAAATATTGGAGGCATTGCAAACATCAGTATCAAATTATTGAATGGACTGATTGCGTTTGATGTTTGTTCAGCCAATCAAGTCTTGAATTCCTGCGCCTTACAATTGGGCAGTCCTTTTGACAAAGACGGAGAATTTGCTAGGAATGGGTCAATTGATAAGGGCTTGCTGCAAAAACTCAATGCCTTTGAATACTACCAAAAAGTATATCCAAAATCTTTGGATAATTCATATTCAAAAAAGTTAATTGCTAAGATTAATTCAGCTGAGATTAACCCGCAAAATGCTTTAGCTACTTACACTGAACACATAGCTGTGCAGCTAGCAAAATGTATTGAAACGTTAAAGAAAAACTTAGGCTTAAATTTCTCCAAAAATACAAGCCTACTTGTCACGGGGGGAGGGGCTTTTAATAGTTTTTTACTTGAACGATGCCAAAGTTATCTGTCTATTAGATTACATATTCCAAGTGCTGAAATTATCAATTATAAAGAAGCAATAGTTATGGGGTTCATCGGGGTGTTAAGGCTGCGTAAGGAAGTAAATGTTCTAGCTTCAGTTACTGGAGCTAATAGGGATACATCTTGTGGGGATATTTATAATCCTAAGTTAAATAAACTTGATTAAATTTATACCCTATGAGTAATAAGATATTGGTAACTGGAGCCACTGGATTTGTCGGTGCAGAGATTGTAAAGCAGCTTGTGAATCAAGGAAAGTCAGTCAAGGCTCTAAAAAGAAAGACGAGCAACACCCAATTTCTGAAGGATTATGAAGGCAGCTTTGAATGGGTGATAGGGGATGTTAATGATATTCCATCTTTGGAGAGCGCATTTGAGGATGTTGACTATGTCTATCATAGTGCAGCGATGATTTCATTCGACCCTGCGCAGAAGCATAAAATGTTTAAAGTCAATATTGAGGGTACAGCTAATATGGTTAATATATCCCTGGAAAACGGAATAAAGAAGTTCCTTCAAGTAAGTTCTGTTTCTGCTTTTGGCAGATATGATATTAAGCATCCTATCAATGAAGAAACTAAATGGTTTGAGCATGATGAGAACACCAATTATGCCATAGCGAAAAATCGAAGTGAACTAGAAGTTTGGAGAGCACAAGAAGAAGGCTTGAATATGGTTATTGTAAATCCTGCAACAATTTTAGGTTTTGGCGATTGGATGCAGGGCTCATCCCAAATTTTTAAAAACGTATATGATGAGATTAGTTTTTATCCGACTGGAATCAATGGGTTTGTTGGTCTAGAAGATGTGGCTAAGGCGTGTATTCAATTGATGGATAGTGACATTAATGGCGAGCGATTCATTATTTCAGCAGAGAATTTAGCGTTTAAGGAGTTGTTTGAAATGATTGCAAATGGTTTTGGTACGAAAGTACCTAGTAAACCAATTTCCCCCTTTCTTCGGGCTATTGGCTGGCGTTTTTATTGGATGAAATCCAAATTATTGGGTCAACAACCCTTGGTCACTAAAGAGACGACACTGTATACTTCTCGAGATTACATCTATAAGAATGATAAGATTAGAAGGGCTCTAGATTTTGAATTTGAGGACATAAAAGAGGTCGTTCAAAGAACTTGTAAAAAGTATCAAGAGGCACGAATTTAGGCGCGTGGTTAGTATTGTATTAGTTGATAGATATATCTTGAATTTCTACTAACAAACTATAGCTATTCTAAGATGAGCGATTTACACCTTTAATTCAAACTCATCAGCCGTGTCACTTGCAATATCATATCCGGCATCATTATGTCTTATTACGCCCATTGCAGGGTCATTATGAAGCACTCTGCTTAATCGCTCGTGAGCATCTTGTGTACCGTCCGCTACGATAACCATGCCCGCATGCAAGGAATATCCCATACCTACGCCCCCTCCATGATGGAAGCTTACCCAGCTCGCACCACCAGCCGTATTGATCAAGGCATTTAAAATCGGCCAATCGGCAACAGCATCACTGCCATCTTTCATGGCTTCTGTTTCTCTATTTGGCGATGCAACTGACCCCGTATCGAGATGGTCCCTTCCAATGACTAGAGGGGCATCTAACTCACCATTTTTAACCATTTCATTGAAAGCTAAGCCAGCTTTTTCACGCTCTCCCATTGCCAACCAACATATTCTAGAAGGCAAACCTTGCCATGCAATTTTTTCTGTAGCCATGTCTAACCAACGCAGCAAGCCTTCATTTTCTGGAAAGAGCTCGCGAAGTTTATCATCACATTTATAAATGTCTTCCGGATTACCACTTAAGGCTACAAATCTGAAAGGCCCACTTCCTTTACAAAATAATGGCCGAATGTACGCAGGTACGAAACCTGGAAAGTCAAAGGCATTCAGAACATCTCGACGATCTTTTGCCTGGCCTCTTAAATTGTTTCCGTAATCGAAGGTGATTGTTCCTCTTTTTTGCAATTCCAACATTAACTTAACATGATGCGACATGGTGTTCAATGAAAGCTCTTTATATTTTTCTGGATTAGTTTCTCTGAGTTTAGTGGCATCTTCTACAGACATATCTTCAGGGAAATAGCCGATTAACTCATCATGAGCAGAGGTTTGATCGGTTAAAGTATCTACTTCAATATTTCTATCTAGTAATCGTTGCAATAAATCAACAGCATTGCATACTACTCCTATGGATATAGCCTCTCCATTCTTTTTTGCTGCTAAGGCCATATCGATACCTTCATCGATATCGGTACTCATTTTATCTAAATATCGAGTTTCTAGTCTTTTTTTAACACGCCATTCTTCCATTTCGGCTATAAGCGCTACTCCTTCATTCATAGTAATTGCTAAGGGTTGCGCGCCTCCCATACCGCCCAATCCAGCGGTGACATTTAATTTCCCTTTTAAGGTGGGCACTCCAAAGTGTTTATTTGCCAAACTAAGGTAAGTCTCATAAGTCCCTTGGACTATACCTTGTGTACCTATATATATCCAGGATCCCGCAGTCATTTGACCGTACATCATTAATCCCTTTGCCTCCAAATCATTAAAATGCTCCCAATTGGCCCATTTACCCACTAAATTAGAGTTTGCAATAATCACTCGCGGCGCATCTTTATGGGAGCGCATGATTCCGACTGGTTTACCACTTTGAACCAATAAGGTTTCGTCATTCTCTAATTCCTTAAGGCTAGATAATATTTTTTCAAAGGCTTCCCAATTACGTGCGGCTTTACCTCTCCCACCATAAACAATAAGCTCTTCCGGAAGCTCTGCTACTTCAGGGTCTAAGTTGTTTTGAATCATCCGATAGGCAGCTTCTTGCACCCAACCTTTGCAGGTTAACTTATTTCCCTTAGGGGATCGCACTACTCTTGCTTGTGAATTCATTTAATTGAAATTTATTGATTTATCAAAGTTATTTATTGTAAACATATCATCAAAGGAAATGTTTAGGCAAATGTCCAAAGGTAATTTGCTGTAAAATTCCATAACATAAAGAAAATCATAGCGACGACTTTAGCCTTATAAAAGCTTAAGAGCTTCCATTTTTCATCTAAAAGATAAATGATGCCATTTACCATGGCTAGTCCTACTAAAGCAATTGAACCAAATTGAATCATCTGCTTCAACCACTGTGGATTACTATCTTGGAATGTCCAAGCTTTATTGATGAAAAATCTAAAAACAATTCCTAAAAAAAATCCAATGGTGTTGGCTGTATACTTTTTTAAAACTAACTTCTCTTTCAGGATCCAAGTGGATAGCATATCAATGCCAAAACCCATTCCACCAACGGTAAAGAATTTTAAAAATGTCAGCCAAAAAGCACTCATTTAGTTTGATCCTTTAAATAGTGAATCTGCCATTTTCATATACTTTCTCACCATCGGCAAAAATTTCTCCTCCATTGGTCATATCGGCAATCATATCCCAATGAATACTTGAGTTATTTTTACCTCCACACTGGTGATAACTTTGTCCAATTGCCATATGAATGGTCCCTCCAATTTTTTCGTCAAATAGTATATTTTTGGTAAACTGTTGAATATTGAAATTAGTACCTACTGCAGCTTCTCCGAAATGGCGAGCACCTGGAATATCAAAAATCTTGTCTAGAAATTCTTTACCTCTTTTTGCATCCCATTTGATTATCTCTCCATTCTTAACTTCTAAGCGAATATCTTCAACTTCGGTCCCCATATATATGCTAGGGTGAGAGAATCGTACAATTCCATTTACAGAATCTTCAACAGGTGCGGTATAAACCTCGCCAGAAGGCATATTGGTTTTCCCATCACTATTTATCCAGATTCTACCTTCGGTGCTGAAGCTTATGTCTATACCATTCCCTTTATAATGAACCTTCTTACAGGTATTCAGATGGTCTACAATACTTTGTTGTGTATTACTTAATTTTTGCCATTCAGCGATAGGGTCATCATAGTTAAGGTTGCAAGCACCAAAAACAAAATCTTGATATTCACTTAAACTCATGCCTGCTTCTTGCGCACTTGCTTGAGTAGGGAATTGACATAAGCTTCTGCGTAACTCATACGTACCTGTTCTTGCCATATAGGTTTTCATCATTGGCCGTCTTGCCGCACTGGCGACTTTTCTTTTTTCTGCATCCACATTCTGCCCATCTTTTAAGTTAAATGGTGCCCGAACGACTAGGTAACAATCGAAGGTTTCCATTATTTGTTCCATAAACGGATTGACAAACTCCAGTTGATGTTGTGCTGCATGATCCAAAAATAATTTATTCTGTTCTTGAATTTCAATATCTAAAAAAGGATGTCCACCAGCCAAATAAATTTCTTTAAGAAGCTCTTGCAAGAGTGGTTCAGCAAGATATGTGGATTTAACAAAAACCTTATCTCCTTTGCTTACTTGTAAGCAATAAGTCGTAAGAAGTTTAGCATACTTTTCATAGATTGTCTTCATATATCAATATTAGAGTAATTTAAAAAGTTGAAGATACAATTACTTAAAGGATTGCCCAAAAATCAGAAGATGTACAAGCAAGGGAATTCAATAATTTTTTATACTTTGCATACATAATAGAATTAAAACTAAGGAGTCATGATAATTATTGGAATTGCTGGAGGTACAGGTTCGGGGAAAACAACTGTTGTAAATAAAATTATGAGTGTTATTCCAGAGGGTCATGTTGCCGTATTAGGTCAAGACTCTTACTATCAAGATAATTCCAAAGTTAGTTTTGAAGAGCGACAAAAAGTCAACTATGATCATCCTCGATCAATCGATTTCGAGCTACTCATTCAGCACATCAATGATTTGAAAGCAGGCAAGAAAATTCATGAGCCGATATATTCATACCTTACGCATAGCAGAACAGATGATTATAAAGTGATTCATCCCAAAGATGTAATTATTATTGAAGGCATATTGGTCTTCACAAATGAAGAATTACGTAGCTTATGTGACATTAAAATATTTGTTCATGCGGATGCTGATGAACGATTAATAAGACGAATGAGGCGAGATATTACCGAGCGTGGACGAGATATCAACGAAGTCTTGAATCGTTATGAAACAATGCTCAAGCCGATGCATAACCAATTCATAGAACCTACCATGAAGTATGCTGACATTATCGTTCCTATAGGCGGAGATAATGTTGTAGCTATTGATGTTCTGGCTTCTATGATAAAAGATAAACTTAAGACTTAAGGCGGTTAATTTTCTTTTTTCTTTTTACCTTTTCCTTGATTCTTTTCGAAATTCAATACTTCTTGTGGTACACCTGAATTGGCAGGATTTGAAAAATCTTGTTCAAGTTTGGTCGGTACCCCTTCTTCTGAATTTTCATTTATCGGTTTAACTTTGGTAGGGTCAGGTGGAGGTAAAGTCCCCCCTTCTTCCAAAATTTTCATTCTTTCAATAAAAGCTAAGGCTTTCATTTTATTAATACCCGTATACTTATAAAAACTTGCATCATCTCCTTGAATTTTTCGCTTTTCAGGTTTTATCATATTAATTCTTTCAATAATATCCCTAAATGAAGAAGCGACCTCCATTAAATTAGTTGTGTAGGTTATGTATACAAAGTCATTGTATTCTGTTTTTAGGTATATATTCATGTAGTCTGAGCCCATTCTATGTCCAAATTCGAGATAACCGTTGATCTTTTTATGGATTCCTCTATCACCAACAAAAGAGAGTCCAAATTGCCCCTCTGATCGAAAAATTCTTTCAGTGGGGTAGTACTTCATGTTCACATCTGTAAATATCATGGAACTTTTTAAGTCTTTCGGTTTCTTAAAGGTGCCAGTAAGTGACAATTCATCCTGCATTTTCGCAAAAGATTTAGGCTCCAAAAATTCTGCCCAGTGAGCAAGTAATTCTTCGTCATAGTACACATCCTTTCTTCCAAAATTATCTTCCAATAAGTAATAGCCCATTTTATCTAGAATTACGTCATCAAAACCTAAAGGCAAAGAAATACTTACATTAAAACTATACTCATCTTCAGTTAAATCTGTTCTAATTTGACCTGCTATTTTTTCTTTCACTGCACCATAATTCAAAGAAAAATCCATGCTCCCTTCTCCTTTTATGATATTCTCAGAGGGAAGGAATTTCAATAGATTACCTTTTATTGGACCATCGCTGTTTATTTTTTCTGCTTGCCCAAAAGTGTAGCCTTGAGTTTTAGCATCGTGTTTTAAAATCCCATCTACTTCCAACAGTGCGACATCTAAAGGACCAACTTGATTATTCAAGATATTGGTATATAAAGGGTTTGCTGCAATAGGATTAATGAATATTCCGGTGCGTAAGCGTTCCCCTTCAGGATTTCTTACACCATCAATGGTCAAATCAAGGCTATCGGGGTCAACATTACCCTCAATTTGAATGAAATTTGATGCGATATATTCATTTTTGAAATCTACTTTTGCAAATCCATTAATTTTTACATCATTCAAGCTTGAGTATATATCTACATCTCCGTAAAACTGGACATCTGGATAAACAATAAAACTATCGGCTTGAGTAGTTAAACCTCGTGCATGAAGAATATTTTTAGGCTTAGGTCCCTTTTTCTTATCCATCTTGCTCGAGTCGGCTAAAATAGCCTCAATTTTTGCGAGCTTAAGATATTGTGTAGGGATATTTTTAGTTTCGTACTTGTATTGACCAGAGCCTGTAAAATCGTTTTTACCATGAATAGTAATCGTCACGTCCTCCATGATATGTCGCTTACTTTCTGCATTTGCTTCAATAGTAGCTTGTGTTAATGTCTCCATGCGCGCTTCGGGATAAATAGAAACTTTTCCATCATGAGGAATAACCCGACTATCTGCAATAAATATTTCAGTAACACCACTAGCTTCAATGATGGATTCTTCCAAGCTATAATCTGCATTGGTAGCGATAAACGATAAAGAATCTTGACTAGACTTTAAGGAGGTGAAAGGAGCACCTGCGCTTCCTTGGGGAACAGAAAACTCTAATTTTTTATTATCAATATCCCAAAAGAATTCATCAATAGTGGTGACATATTGATTGTAGTTAAATTCTGTGCGATTTTCATTGGTATTGGATTTGAAGTACCCAGTATTTTCAGTGAAATCAACATATGCATTAACATTTGGAGTATTGAAGGTTACCTTATCTCCGTCAATCGTTTTGATTTTCAATGCGGCAGAATCAGCTAACAACTCTGTTGATTTAAATCTAAATCGATTAGAAGTCAATTGGCCATCATCCCAATCAATTAGTCCAGCACCATATATAGCTTTATTTGTAATTTCTATTTGTCCATTTAACTGAGTCTTATTATGAAACATATTGAAAGGGCTTGTTGGGCCTGAGTATGCAATCATGCTATCTAAATAAGGGAACCACTCCACAGAACTGAAGGTATTATTAAGCTCTGGTGCTTCATACAGGCCTTCAGATTCTTCAATTGTAAATCTATCAGTTGCTGCTAAAAGCGAGTCAGGGTAGTATATAATATGGCCCGATTCGAATTTTGTGGTTTGGAATTCTACTAGCCCAGAGCCTGTTAAACCTTTATTATCAAGCGATAGCTCACCAGCAGATATACCTTTACCGCCATATACGGGTAGTCCTTCTAAGGGGGTTGAAACTTGGAATCCCAATGATAAATCATCTTGCAGGCGCAAAGCTTGGTCAATATTAGGGAAAATTCCTCCAGAATATAATTGGCCATTAAATTTTAATGTTTGCTGGTTTATATGCATCAAAGAATCGATGATAAATGGACTTATCTCATAATAGAAATCTTCTTTTTTATAAGCGCCACCTCCAATTTTGATATCTTCATAAAAGACTTTACTGGATGATATTGATTCAAAAATTGGGAACTGTGCTAAATCTGAATTCCCGGATTTGTTGTTGGGTAAATTTATTTTAAGACTTCCTGATAGTTCTGATAAGGTTGATTTAATGGGCCGTAAAACAGCTTGTCCATATTGATTAAGTTTATCCCCATCAGGTATGTTTATGATAAGGGTATCAATTTGAGGGAGTTCCATGGTAAAATCATCGTAAATAAAGTGATTATCAGTTCCAAAGAAGTCTATGCGGCCAGAGAAGAATAAACCATTAAAAAGCATATTTCTATTTTTTTCGATAGTAATCTTTTGACTATCAGGAAAAAATAAAGTTGAATTAGCCATACTAATTGGTATTTTCTTTACGCCTTCTAGATTTAATGATTTGCTGTCTAGATTTATGCTTGCATTTTTTACCTTATTATTGGAAAGAAAAGTGATGTCATCATAATCTTTTTTCTCAGCATTTGCCAGTACATAGTGACTTACTTTTGGTTTTATTTCGATTTTTTCAGATTTTTCATCATAGGTAATAAAACCCTCTTGGACTAGATTAAATATAACGGGCTTAACTTGTTGAACAGTCAAGTTGGGAGATATTTGTTGAGCAAAATCGTAAGCATATATATAATTTTGCATGTTTACCTCCGAATATATTCGAAGAATAGATAAAGGATCGTAACTTACATTACCTCTTAAATCTTGCATTTTTTGCTTGCTAAAATATTCCTTAGACTCAAAACTAGCAGCTTTTAAGCCAGATGAGCTTAGTGTACTCAAATTAATTTCGTTTTCATCAAGCTTCCAAGTAATGACATCAACTTTAAAATCTAATTTATGGTAGGAATTAAAAAAGCTATACTTCGTTACACTACCATCATTTTTGACGAGTTTTATTGAATTATTGGGTATGTCATAAGACAAATCTATACGTGGATGGTAAATCGAGTCTTCATCAAAATATAAAGAAATTTCAGCATTACTGCTACTAATTTTTTCTGGCAGGTTGATGGTTATTGAATTTGTAAGTGCTCGAAGTATTTTTTGTTTTGAATTTTCTTTGTAAATAATTAGTTCAGAGGGCTCTCCAACACTACTGCCCAATATTTTAGAACCCGCTAAAGTAAATCCACCATAGTACATTACATTAGGGGTCAGTTGTTGGGGGGGCACATTTTCTTTTTGAGCAGAAAATCGAGGAAATCTTGTAGTTTCAGCATTCGCAGTGCTAACCATCTTATCTTCTAGCTTACCTATAATACTAGATTCGAAATAATCTTTATAAGTAAATATCACTTCTTCAATAACATATCCTTGACTCTTTAGGTTGACCTCATAGGCACCAAACAAAGCTCTAACCTCAGCGTCGGGGAGACCGGCTCGCTCCCAATTTACCTTTCCTTTTGACCCATTCCATTTGTGCGTGGTGTAGTCATAGATTCCCGAAGTATTAAGTATTTTTATGGAGTCTCCACCTGTTTTGCCAATCAAATGGCCTGAATTAAGCGTTACAATTGGCCCATTTTCATTAATACTTAGCGTAAACTGATTGGTGCTTAACTTCCATATTTTCCCTTTACTAAACCACAATGCATTTTCGCGAAAAAGAGGAATGGTAAACTCAATAAAGTCTATAATTGATTTGCTATCTCCAGGTGTTGCATTATCCATTAATGCCATCAAAGTCTGTTGAAATTGACTCCATTGATTGGCTGCTAACGGGATTTCGTTGAGTGCCAGGTAATGCTTTAATAATTGTTGAAGCTGCGGATAAGCTTTACCTCTTAGTTTCAGCATTTTATTACTGGACTCGATAAGATCATCTATGACTTTATCTGCTATTAAATTTTGCTTAAGCTTGGCGTCAAACTCCTTGAATAGGTCTTTTAATTCTGATCGATTAGTTGCCTCGAATTTTTGCTTTAATGCTGTTACAAACGCTTCTTTGTTTGTTGGTAAGGTATCGATGATTTGTCCTTTCACCGAAGGTATAAGCCACCACGAAATTATAAATAGTAAAATTACATTTTTCATATGATTATGATTTAGAGTAGTGTAAGGCTACCCAATTTTCTTGGTTTTTCCGATTCACAAAAATCAAATCTAGTGAATGGGCTAATGTTTTTATTTCTTCCTCTTGATTTAACAAGATACCACTCAGTAAAATGTCTCCTTTGGGTGTTAATAACGAGATAAGTTTACCTAAATTTTCCTTAATAGTATTTGTAGTTACATTCGCTAGAATAATTTCGTACTTTTTATCAGGAACAATGGCTATATCTCCATGGTGGGGATGGATCTTTATGCATTTATTGATTTGAGCATTTTCAATGGTATTTTGATAGGCCGGTTCTTCAATATCGTTGGCTTGAATTTCATCTGCTCCCATTTTCTCTGCAAGCAAACTTAATATACCTGTACCACATCCAAAATCTAATACTAACTTGTTTTTGAAATTCATCGAAAGCATAATCGACATGACCATTGCAGTTGTTGCATGATGCCCAGTACCAAATGCCATTTTGGGCTCAATGACTAATTCATATTTCACCGCCTGACTGGGATGAAATGATGCCCTTACTAGGCATTCATCCCCAATTTTAATGGCTTTGAAATTTTTTTCCCACTCTTGATTCCAGTTTTTATTTTCAAGAATTCCAACGGTGTACTCAAGGCCTTGTAAGAATGATAAAGAATTCAAGGTTTCTTGAAGTTTTTCCTCCTTAAAATTAGCATTACTGATATACGCATTCAAGGTATTTGTATCGACTTCTTCAAAAGAATCGAATTGTAATTGATCTAAATATGCAATGAGTAAGTCATTCTTGCCATTGGTTTTTGTCAATTGAATGAGTTTA